>NZ_JACVTY010000013.1:0-126960 GCF_016624805.1 Pseudomonas sp. S44 | reverse complement strand
CCGTGCCAGGCAGCGCGGTGTCTTTTTCGCGGGTAAACCCGCTCCCACAGGAGACTGGCCGATTTTGAACCCTTGTAGGCCGTGTGCCGCCCCTGCAGGAACACCGGGCGGGATCAATGCCGCCCGTGCGACCTCACCACCACGCCCAGCACTTCGAAATCCTCGCCGCACAGCAGCTTCGGGTAGGTCGGGTTCAAAGGCTTGAGGTACCGCTGCCCGCCATCCTCGACCAGTTGCCGGAACATCGCCGAGGTGCCCTTCTGTCTGGCGATCACCAGCTTGCCTGGCGCCGCCGGCACGCCCGGATCCACCAGCACCAACATCTGCTCGGGCACGCTGGGGCCGGTCGCTGCGCTCATCAGGTCGCCTTCGACCGGCAACCAGAAGGCCTTGCCCAGCGCCGCATAGTCGGTCTGCTCATAGACGATGCAACCCTCGGGCCACGGCCCGTCCAGCTCGGTCCAGGCCAGCACGGGGTAGCGAAAGCACATGATGTACTGCTGCAGGTCGTCGTCATCCCCGCCTGCCTCGGCCGCATAGGTGCCATTGCGTTCGGCCAGTTGGTCAATGCGTACCATGCGCAGCGAAACATGCAGGTGCGCCATGCCCAGGGCCTGCAAGACCTGGTTCATCATGCCCACCTTCGGCTGGCGAGTGCCGCGCAGCCAATGGCCAACACCGCCCTGGGTCACCCCAACGCGTTCGGCGAGTTGCTCCTGCGAAAGCCCCAGCTCTCGCATCCTTTGCTTGACCAGCGCGATCCATTTTTCCATCGCCCGCACGATACGGACTGCCCATCAGCGCTCAATACACATATTGTATTATTAATCTGATAGTCATGAGTACTTTTCGTATTAGTATTCGAGTGTACTGATTTCCCTATCACGCTCAACAGGTAACAGGATGAAACCGATGACACATCCAGAAAAGGATTTGGACGGCGAAGCCGCGCGTCGCGCGCTCGATTACTACCTCAACCCAACACCACCGCACACCAGCATCGACAGCGTGCCCTGGCGGCTGCGCGACGAGGTCTCCCCCGAGCAGGCCAACGCGCACGCTTTGGCCTTGTTGCGCTGCGCAGCCGCCACGGCGCAGCAAACCGGCAGCCACCAACAGGGCACGACTCGAGAGGTGCTGTTCGCACTGATGCATATGGTGAACATGGCCCGCGCGATGCTGGAGCAACGGCAAGCGCCACAGGGGCTATGAGAGACGGGAGTACGTGATGGCCGGGTAATGAACATTGCCCGGTTGCCGGACAGAGGAAGCGCACAGGAAATTATTTTTCTGGAGGACAGAAAAATCATTTGACTTGCAAATGATAACGATTATTATTGCACTCAGCAGGTCGCGAGACCCGCTGGATAACCTGGAGCCCTCAGGTCGGGCGCTCAGATTATCTCCTCATCAGGCTAATCACGGTTTTTGACCCGGCTTTTTGCCGGGTCATTTTTTTTGGCTCTTCAGGCTAATGAAGAAGGGTTAACGCATTGAATGGCCGCGATGATAGCAAAGGTGTGTCAATTCGTGAATGCGTGTTACAGCGTTTTGCGCAAACAGCACTTGAGAATCAATCTCGTTAAGATTAAGCTGCCTGCGCATCAGGGAGGATGCCCCCTCTCCCCCTCTTCTCGCGCAAGGAGCCGTCCATGACCCGTCTGCTGCTGCCCCTCGAGCATGGCCCGCAAGTCGTCCATACGCCTACCGAAGACGCGCTGCTGCATGGCCTGAAGCGCTTGCCGCGCCGGGTTCAGCAGGTGTTTCTGCTCAGCCGCCTCGACCAGCTCGGCATCGCTGACATTGCTGCCCGTCTCGACCTGCCCCTGCTGACCGTCGAGCGCCATCTCTTCCAGGCCCTGCAAAGCGCATTACCGCGTGGCGAACCGCTGGCCAGCATTGCCGGGCAATGGTACGTACGCCTGCAAAGCCCGGAAGCGACCACCTGCGAACGCATCGACTTCCGTCGCTGGCTGGACGCCGCACCCGAGCATCTGCAGGCCTTCGAGCAGACCGAATTGCGCTGGCGCAGCCTGCTGGCTCCAGCCCGCCAGTTGGGCCAGGATGGCGGATATCGCAATGGCCGCGCAGCACTCTCGATGGGTGGGTGTTCGATCGCCGTCGGCCTGGGCGTTGTCGCATTGATCGCCTTCGGCCTGCTCGGCTGATACGCCAGCGCTGCGCGCGAGGGCTTGTTGCGTGAGGGGCCAGCACAGACACCCCACCTGTCGTTGAGCTACAGTAGCGTCACAACAAAGCCACAGGAGTCTGGCAATGACCGTGACGCTGTCCCCACTGCAGATCGACTGCGATTTCGATTCCGGCAATATCCAGGTACTGGATGCCAGTGACCCGCGCCTGGTGCGCCTGGCCATCCGTCCCGACACCAATAGCAGCCACTTCCAGTGGTTCCATTTCAAGGTGAGCGGCCTGACGCTGGGGCAGACCCACCGCTTCAGCCTCGACAACGCCCATGAGTCCTCCTACAAGAACGCTTGGGACGGCTACCATGCCGTGGCGTCGTACGACCAGCAGAACTGGTTCCGCGTCCCCAGCAGCTTCGACGGCAAAGCCCTGGCGTTCGATTTCACGGCCGAGCAGCCAGAGGCCTGGTTCGCCTACTTCGAGCCCTATCCGCGCGCACGCCACAACCAGTTGATCGAGCGCGCGCAGAAGATTCCCGGCGTCGAGTTGCTGGCCAGTGGACGTAGCGTCCAGGGCCGCGACATTCCTCTGCTGCGTGCCAGCAAAGGCGCAGGCGCAAAGCGCAAGCTGTGGCTGATCGCCCAGCAGCACCCCGGCGAGCACATGGCCGAGTGGTTCATGGAAGGCGTGATCGACCGTCTTGAAGGCAACGATGCGACGCTTCAGCGCCTGCTTGCCGAAGCTGACCTGTACCTGATTCCCAACATGAACCCTGATGGCGCCTTTCTCGGCCACCTGCGCACCAACTTCAAGGGCAAGGACCTCAATCGCGCCTGGCAGGATGCGAGCGTCGAGCTGAGCCCGGAAGTGTTCTTCGCCCAGAGCCAGATGAAACTGCAGGGCGTCGATGCCTTCATCGATGTGCACGGCGACGAGGAAATCCCCCATGTGTTCACCGCGGCCTGCGAAGGCAACCCGGACTACACACCGCGCATCGCCAGGCTGGAGGAGCAGTTTCGCAGCACCCTGTGCAGCGTGACCAAGGACTTCCAGACCGTCCATGGCTACACCCGCGACCAGCCTGGCCAAGCGAACATGACGCTGGCCTGCAATGCGGTCGGGCAGACTTACGACTGCTTGTCGCTGACCTTGGAAATGCCGTTCAAGGACCACGACGACAACCCCGATGCCCGCTGCGGCTGGTCTGGCGCACGCTCCAAGGCACTGGCAGGTGCCGTGCTGGAAACGCTGGAAAGCATGGTCAAGGACCTGCGCTGATCACCTGCACCGCGCAGGCCCGCCCGCCGGGCACCTCAGAACTGCACATCGAGAATCACGCTGTCTGTGTAGGTCGCCGCAGGCGGCGTCGCCTGGTCGGTATAGACCTTGGCGTTGTAGTTGAACACCTGGCTGCCGGTACCTGTGCCGGCGCCAGGGTTGACGTTGGCGTCGCTGCTCGCGCGCCGGGCCGCGCCCACCGAACCCCAGCGCACGGTGCCGGCGCTCTTGAAGATGTCGTACGCCAGGTAGTTGTTCGCCGTGGACTTCATCCGCCGACGCCCGGCCGACACATTCTGCCCATCGTCCAGACCGACCGTATAGTTGCTGCCTTTGGTACAGGCGATGTTGATGCTCTGGTTCACCGTCGCGAACCCGGCCACCACCGGCGCACTGGCGAAACTGATGTTGGGGGTGGTGATCTGGCAGTCGTTGCTGACGGTCAGTGTCACTGTCAGGGTCTGCGTGCCGCTGCCGATGTCCCGCCCCAGGCAGATATTGCCCAGACCGATGCCTGAGCAATAGTTCCAGTCCCAGAAGATCGACAGGGTCTCGGTGTAGACGCCTGCCGCAACGTTGGCACCGACCACGGTGCGCAGGTACAGCGGCACCGACTTGGGCGAGGTCCCGTTGAGCAGCCCCAGGGCGTCGATGATGCCGTTGGGCGCGAAATCGAAACGGGTGCCGCGGCTGATCGGAAAGTTGGTGGTGTTGTTGGCGTAGATCGTATAGGGGATGACGTCGCCAGTTGGCCCGACCATGCCCGTGCGGGTGGAGGTGATGGTGGCGTAGAAATGGTCGCTGCTGGTCAACAGCGACAACAGCGAGCCGGTGCACGACAGCCCGGCATTTGTGGTCGAAGCCGGTTGCACCGTGGTGCGCACCAGCGTCGAATTGATCGTGCCGAAGGAGGCAGGCACCGTGGCCCCCAGCGAACAGGCCGACCACGCCTGAGCGCAAACGGCAGACAGGCCGACCCCCAGCACAACCCTGCCCAGGGCGTTCATCGGCACACCAGTGGGCCGATCAGCGGAATCGGCCCCTCCCCGTCAGGCAGGTCGAACTCGACCTGGCACTGCCCGCCATCGGCGACGTCCACCTGCAAGCGATTGTGCGCCGAGAGGTTCTCCAGGTAGACCAGGCCATCCCAGCCCACCACGGCCTCGCCGCCGCTCTGGGTGTCCCTGACCCGACTGCCCAGCTTGAGCTCCTGCTGGTTGGCATCGACCAGCACGATGCTCGCTGCCAGCACCCGCTTGAGCTGGAACTCCAACAGATAGCCACTGCCCCGACGCACCGCGACGCGTTGCTCGACCGTCGATGCCAGCACATCGGCGGGCAGCTCCATGGGGTCGATCTCGTACTTGCCGCGGTAGTAGCCGCTGCTGTAAGGCACCAACAGACGACCATTGCGGTCGGTGCGACCGACCACCTGGTTTTCGTAGCGCACCGGCACATCGGCGTAGCCACTGGTGCTGACGACCACGAAAGCATCATCGATACGGTTGGCGGCGAACATGCCCGAGTCCATCAGCACCAGCGAGCCGCTGGCATCGGCCCAGCGCGTCATCTCGTCGCTGCTGCCGTAGACCCCCGCCTGCAGCTGCACGGATTGCAGGCGCCAGGTGACATCGGCCTGCCGATAGGCGCCGCGATCACCACCATTGGCATAGCCCAGGTTGTACCCCACTCCACCACCCACCGGCACTGCGCGGCTGTAGTTGACCCGCTGCAGGTCCTGGCCGTCCTTGCTGCGCTCGGCGCTGAAGGCCAGGGTGCCATGGGTGTCGAACGGGACCACCAGCTGCGCCTGCACCGCCCACTGGCTGTCACCGACATCGCGGTTGGCCGACAGGTACAGGCTGCTGTTGCGCCACAACGGCTTGCTCCAGCTCAGGTTGATCAGCCGCGTGCGCGAGCCATCCCCTGCGCGTACGTCGAAATAGCCAGCACCGACGCTGCCGTAGCGATCCAGGTTCAGGCTTACGGTCGCCTGCTCGCTACGCGTGCTCAGGCGGGTGTAGGGGTTGTCGACCAACGTCAGGTCGGCGTAGTCGCCATGCCGCTCGATCCGCTGGTAGTTGAAGCCGATACGTCGGCTGTTGTACTGGTAACCCAAGGCCACCTGCTGCCCGGTGTCGCCCTCTAAACGGCTCTGCGCCACGGCGGCGTTGAGCACACCGAAGGTTCCCAGGCGCAGGTTGCCCCCCAGGCCACCGAGCATCATCGACTCGGCCGTTTCGGCATGGGTCTCGAGGGTGAAGTAGTCGGACACACCATGGCGCAGGCTCGCCGAGGCAACCGCCGGCCCGTAGCCGAAATCCTTCACGGCATAGTCGCGACGAAGGCTGCCGGCAGCCACCGAAAAGTCCGACAGCCCCTCGGCCAGCAAGCTGCTGGTCACGTAGAACGGCAAGGTCGTCGAGACCTGGCGCCCGAGCGCATCGGTGGTCACCACCACGGCTTCGCCAGCACCGTTGATGAACGGCACGTTGGTGAGGGTGTAGGGCCCAGGTTGCAGATCGGTGGTGCTGGTCTTGTAGCCGTTGATGAACAGGTCCAGCGAAGTGGGTACCGCCGCCTCGCCCGCAAAGGCCGGCAGCGGATAGGTGACCAGATCCGGGCGGGCGGCGAAGTCGCGGGACACCTGCAAGCCGCCGACCCGCACCGAGCTGCTCCAGGGCAAGGCGCTGGTGACCAGATCGCCTGCCTCGTAGGTCAACAGGCGCTGCTCGTCGGTGAAACGCCAGGTGGTGTCGTAGCGCAGGAAACCTTCGCGGCTCTGATTGTTGGGCGCGCCGTTGAACGATTCGCGCCACTGCCCGGTGGTGGAGAAGGTGCCCCAACTGTCGAACACCCGCAGCTCGTTCCAGGCGGCAAGATAGGTGCCGGCATCATCGGTGTCGTTCAGGTACAGATCGTAGTTGAGCAAGGCACCGAAACTGCTGCGCGCATCGCTGGCCGGGTACAGGTTGCGCCCGCCGAACTGCTGGTCGGGCAGCCAGGCCGGCGGCACCTGCAGCAGCAGGCGCTGGTTTTGGCTGTCGTAGTCCACGTGCAGGCCGGCGATACTCTCCAGCGCCACCTCGCCTTGAGGATCGCCCGGCACCAGGATGCCCGCCGCACGCAGCGCATCGCTGGCCACATACAGTCGCCCAGCGCGCTGCTGCACCGGCACCAGCTCAGCCTTGGGCACCTGGTTCACCAACAGATCCAGGTACAGGGTGGCATCGGCAATTGCCGTGCTCTCTGCCGGGGGTGGCGGCAGATCGCCGGCCACGCCAAACACCGGCCCGAGCATCGCTAGACCCAGCCACCATCGGCGCGCCGCTCGCCGCCAGCCACTCACACACGGTTTCCAACCATCGGCGGGTCCTCCCTGGCCCCTCCACTACCCGCGTTTGCAGGTCACTGCCCTTGGCTGATGGCCTGAGCCACCTCCTGGCCATTGACCCGTCCCTTCAGCACGCTGCTTGCGCCCAGTGCGGCCGGTGCCGGCCAGCGCATGCTGGCCCCCGGCAGCACATAACCCAGCAAACCCTCGACCAGCGGTTTCTGCTGGCCCCCTTGCTGCAGCACCACATCGGTGAGGCGCGCATGCACCGGCCCGGTGTTGCGCAGCTCGACATACGGCTTGCCCTGTACCGTCACTGCACGCCAGCTCAATTGAGGCTTGCCGACACCTTCGGCGCTACGCTTGCCCTCGGGGTCGGGCTTGCCCCACAGGCCTTCGCCATACACGAACAGCGGGACCGAATAGCGCATCTGCAGGCGAATGGCTGCCTTCGGCCCTTCGGTATTGCTATCGGGCGGAGTTGGCGAGGGGATCTCGTCGATGATGATCCGGTAGGCTTGCTCCTGGCCCACCGGCGAGGTACCCGTGCGGGTCAGCCGGATCAGTTGCTTCTGACCTGGCGGAATATTGGCCACAGGGGGGCTGCCGATGATCTCGCGCTGCGCCTGGAACTGCTCCTGATAATCGCCCTGACGCCAGGCGAACACCCGCACTTGCAGGCTGGCCGGCGCGCTACCGCGGTTCTCCAGCCATAGCGCGCCGGCCTTCTGGTCGGCCTCGAGCACCGGATCGATCGGCCAGATCAGCACCGACGTCGCTGCTGCCACCGGCAGGCTGGCCAGCAGCAATGCCCCGATGATGATGTTCCGCGCCGTGTTCGCCCCTGCCCCCATGCCGCTCTCCTCTGTCTTGTCGATAGCCGTGCCTGAACGTGCGGATCACCGTCACCAGGTCACTGTCACTTGCACTACATCGGTGTAAGTCCCCGCCGGCACATTGCCGGGCAACTGGATGCGGCCATACACCGGCAACTTGATCGCCGTCGGATCGCTATAGCTCACCGGCACGCTGGTACCGATGGTCAGGGCCAGGCTCAACGCCGCATCGCGAAACAGCTGGTAGGCCACCAACTGCGTGCCGCCACTGCGCTTGAGATTGCGCGTGCCGCTGGCACTGTTCTGCCCGCCATCGAGGCTCATGCTCAGGGTCACGCCCGGCGTACATTGAAAGGTCACCGTGGTGCCGCCCAGCGCGGTGCTCAGGGTGGCGGTGGACAGCGCCGACTGGGTGCCGAAATCGAGTACGCCGTAGGCGCTCACGCCGCCGACCACCAGGCAGCCTGCGGTGATCTGCGCGCTGACCTGGAAGGTACTGGTGGTCGCTGCCGTCGAGGGCGACGTCCACACCAGCCACAGGCCCGCCAGCAGTGCGTGGGGCCAACCGCGCATGGGTCAGAAGGTCAGCTCGACCGCGACCGTGTCGGTGTACACCCCGGCCGGCAGGCCCGCCTTGCCGCGCGCCTGACCGTACAGATTGACGGTCTGGGCGACACCCGTGCTGGTCGGCAGGGTGATGGTGCCGTCGATGGCCAGCAGTTGCGTACGACCGGTGTCGGTGTAGAAGTCGTACGGCACGAAGTTGCCAGCGCCATCGGCCAACGCGCGCGTCCCGCCGCTGGATGCTCCGTCGTGGGCACCGGCCCGCACACGAATCGCCGGCACGGTGCCAGCCGAGCAGAGAATGCTCATGGCCCCGCCGCCGCCACCGAGCACCTGGCCATTGGCAGTGGTGAACAGAGCATCCTGGGTGCCGAAGTTCAGGCTACCGAAATTGAGCCCGGAGGTGCCGGCGCTGCCATTGACCTGGCAGGCCGAGATCAACGTCAGGGTCGAGTTGATCGTCCCGGTCACGGTGGCCGCCTGGGCCTGGGCCGCCAGGGCAAGACCCAGGGCGGTGAGGATGCAGCGGATCGATGTGCTTGCCATGGGAATCTCCTTGCGTGTTACCAGTCCAGGGTTACTCGAAGGGTGTCGCGGTACAGCCCGGCCGGCAGCGCGCGCGGCTGCGCAACCACCACACCGTAGATCGGGACGGGCACCTGCTCGGTGCCTTGGATGGTGAAGGTGCGGGCCTGGCCGATGCCATAGCGGCTGTTGCCACCAGGGTCGACGGCCAGTTGATAAGGGATCAGCTCACGGCCATTGCTCAGTTGGCGTACGCCGCCACCGCCATTGAGGCCTTCGTCGATGCGCACGCTGAACGCACGCACCTGAGGCGTGCAACTGATCTGCAGGCTGCCCTGCCCGCCCGCCTCGTCGACACGGGTGCGCAACGGCCCGTCCCAGGTCGGCCCCTGTGCGCCGAAATCCATCAGTCCGGGATTGCCAAGGGTGGCCGGTTGCTGGTCGCTGCTGATCTGGCAGGCGCTGCTGATCACCAGCCGTGCCTGGATGAACCCGGTGGTGCTGCCATGCGCCGAGGTGCCGGGCAGCAACAAAGGCCCGAGGGTCAGCAGCAGCAATGAGGTACGGTTCATGTCGGCGCGTCCTTGTGCATGTGGATCCGCTCCCTACCAGGTGACCGTGACTTTCAGCAGGTCGGTATACAGACCGGCTTTCGGTACCCAGGCCAGACGGTCGATGCGGGCATACAGCGGGAGTTCCACCGAGCCGCTGTCCGGCACCCGCGCCGATTGTGCGACGTCTACGGCCAGCGGCTCACGCCAGGCAGCGTCGCGATAGAGACGATAAGGGATTGGGCGCAGTTGCCGATCATTGCCGCCCAGATAACGCACCTCGCCCACCCCGCCATGCTGGCCGCCATCGACCCTGACCTGATACGGCGTATCGGGATTGCATTCCAGGCGTGGCGGGCGTTGGGCAAGCAGTACGCCGCTCAGTGGCGCATCAGGGCCGTCCAGGCGCGCGGCACTGCCCAGGTCGATTCGACCCAGGGCCTGCGCACCCGCGTCGCGCGGTTGGTTCACCAGCATGCAGCCTCGCTGCACCTGGACCCGCACTTCGACGAGAAAATCCGCCGCTACGGCACTACCACTCAACAACAGGCCCAACAGCGAGGCCAGCAAGCGCTCCGTCACCGAATATCCCTTCCAGTGTTCCCTGTGCTGTTCTGAGCGTAGCAGTAGGATTGGATCCTGCTAGCGCGTGGGAAATTTCTCGACTCCTCAGCCCTCGGCCAAGCCTCGCCCTAGGGCCTGCGGTGGGGAACTTATACAAATTTCAAACTCACGTAGAACCTCCCCGAGCAATAGCCCTCAAATGGCCATAACCCCGGCGAACACGCTGACTTTCTGATACCTTGCACAGTGCACGACCTGTGCCAGACGCCTATGGCCACCGCTTGCGGCCACGACGGGAGAGCTTTTCTTGACCACCGCCCAGAACGCCTTCGATCAAGCCGTGGAACGCTGCGCCCAGGAGCCGATCCAGGTTCCAGGCAGCATCCGGCCCCACGGCTTTCTGCTGGTACTCGACGAACAGGACCTGCGTATCCTGCAGGCCAGCGAGAACGCCCAGCGCTGGCTTGGCATCCCCACCCCGGCGCTGATCGGCTGCACCCTGCCCGAGCTGATGGATCAGGGTTTCGATGCCCGTCGCAAGTTCGCGCGCCTGCCCGAAGACGAAATCTTTCCCTTCCACATCGGCGACGTGAAACTGCGTGAAGGTGCGCCCTGTACCGATAATCTGCGCCTGCTGGCCCACCGCCACGACCAGGTACTGATTGCCGAGTTCGAGCCCTGTCGCCCGGCCGCCGCCCCGGGTGAGCACGACGACTACTATCCGCTGGTGCGCGCCTTCGTCAGCAGCCTGCACCAGGCCACGAGCATCGAGGAACTGCTCCAGCAGTCGGTGGTGCAGATCAAGCGCATCACCGGTTTCGGTCGGGTCAAGGCCTACCGCTTCGATGCCGAGGGCAACGGCCAAGTGCTGGCCGAAGCGGCCGATCCCGGCTATCCAAGCTACCTGGGCCTGTGCTTCCCTGCCTCGGACATTCCGCGCCAGGCTCGCGAACTGTACAAGATCAACCGTATCCGCCTGATCGAAGATGCCAACTACCAGGCCTCGCCCTTGATTCCCAGCCACAACCCTCGCACCGGCAAGCCTCTGGACATGAGCTTCGCGGCCCTGCGCAGCGTCTCGCCCGTGCACCTGCAGTACATGCGCAACATGGGCACGCTGGCGTCGATGTCGGTGTCGATCATGGTCGATGGCGAGCTCTGGGGGCTGGTGTCCTGCCACCACCAACAGCCGCGCGCCCTGGATTTCCGCACCCGCGCCGCCTGCGAACTGCTGGGCAGCGTACTGTCGCTGCAGATCGAGGCCCACGAGGCACACAGCGCGACCCGCACCCTGCTCGACTTGCGCCAACGTATCGTGCACATGCTTTCGGCCATGGCCGACTACGACAGCGTCAGCGACGGGCTGCTCAGCCTGCCCGATGTGCTGCTGGATTTCGTCGGCGCCAGCGGTGCCGCAATCATCAGCGCCGAACGTTGCGACCTGATCGGCCACGCGCCGCCCGAAGCGCTGGTCAATGAACTGGTGCAATGGCTGTCCAGACGCGGTGACGATGGCGTGTTCAGCAGCGACAACCTGGGCCGCGACATCCCCGAGCTGCCCGCCCTGGCCGAACACGCTGGCGGCGTGCTGGCGGTGGCCATCTCCCAGATTCATTCGCACTATTTGCTGTGGTTCCGCCCCGAGCAGGTGCGCACGGTCAACTGGGCCGGCCAACCGCTCAAGGAGGTCAGCGCCCAGGGCAACCTCAGCCCACGGCACAGCTTCGACAGCTGGCAGGAAGAGGTCAGCGGCTTCTGCGCCGCCTGGGACCCGTTGGTCATCGATGGCGTGGCCGAACTGCGCACCGCTGTGCTGGGCATCGTGCTGCGCAAGGCCGAGGAACTGGCGCAACTGAGCGGTGAACTGCAGCGCTCGAACAAAGAGCTCGAGGCCTTCTCCTACAGCGTCTCCCACGATCTGCGCGCCCCACTGCGGCACATTGCCGGCTACTCCGAACTGCTCAGCGAAGTCGAGGGCGAAGGTCTGTCCGAACGCGGCCAGCGTTTCCTCAAGCACATCGGCGAGGCCGCGCATTTCGCCGGCACACTGGTGGACAACCTGCTCAATTTCTCGCAGATGGGCCGCTCGGCCCTGCGTCTTTCGGATGTCGACCTCAATGCGCTGGTCGACAACATCCGCCTGGAATTCGCCCCGGATTACAGCGGCCGCGAGATTGTCTGGGAGATCGCGCGCCTGCCCAAGGTGATCGCCGATCCTGCCTTCATCAATCTGGTGCTGCAGAACCTGATCGCCAACGCGATCAAATACACCCGCGGGCGCGAGCCTGCACGCATCGAGATCGGTGCACACGAGCACGCAGACCGAATCGAGATCTTCGTGCGCGACAACGGCGTGGGCTTCGACATGACCTACGCCAGCAAGCTCTTCGGCGTCTTCCAGCGTCTGCACCGCATGGAAGACTTCGAAGGCACCGGCATCGGACTTGCCAGCGTGCGCCGCATCATCGAGCGGCACGATGGTGAAGTCTGGGCCGAGGGGGAGGTCGACAAGGGTGCCACCTTCCATTTCGCCCTGCCTGTCATCCGTTGAATACCTGAGGTAACCGTACTCATCATGCTCAAACCGATCCTGCTGGTCGAAGACAACCCCCGGGACCTGGAGCTGACGCTCCTGGCCCTGGAACGCAGCCAGTTGGCCAACGAAGTCATTGTCCTGCGCGATGGCGCCGATGCCCTCGACTACCTGCTGCGGCGTAACGCCTACGCGACACGCGACGACGGCAATCCGGCGGTGCTGCTGCTCGACCTCAAATTGCCAAAAGTCGACGGCCTGGAAGTGCTCAAGGAGGTGCGCGCCACGCCAGAACTGCGCAGCATTCCCACCGTCATGCTGACCTCCTCGCGTGAAGAACCCGACTTGCTGCGCGCCTATGAGCTGGGTGTCAACGCGTACGTGGTCAAGCCGGTGGAGTTCAAGGAGTTCGTCGCCGCCATTTCCGAGCTCGGGGTGTTCTGGGCCGTGCTCAACGAACCACCGCCCGGCTCGCTGCGCCTGAACCGGCGTGGCAGCAACTGAAGGCGCCGACGATGCAAGCCACTTCGCTGAAACTGCTGATGGTCGAAGACAGTTCGATGGACGCCGAGCTGAGCCTGTTGCGCCTGGAGCGCAGTGGTTTTCAGGTCCAGTCGCACCTGGTGTTCGACCATGCCGGGGTGGAGCACGCGCTGCTTGAGGGCAGCTACGACCTGATTCTTTGCGACTGCGTCCTGCCCGGTTCCTCCGGCACCGATGTGCTGGCCATCGCCCAGCGCCTGGCACCGGACGTGCCCTTCATCTTCCTGTCCGGCATCTACGGTGAAGAGCACGCGGTGGAGATGATCCGCCTGGGCGCCACCGACTATGTACTGAAGAAAAACCTGCCGCTGCTGCCCAAGGCCGTGCGCCGAGCCCTGACCGAGGTGCAGGAGCGCCAGCGGCGGCGCCGTGCCGAGGAAGCGCTGGCCGATGTCGAGGCGCGTGCGCGCATTGCCATCGACGCCGCCGGCATGGGCACCTGGGACTACCGCCCGCAGGAAGACCTGCTGCTGTGGGACAACCGTTGCAAGGCCCTGTTCGGTCTGCCAGCCGACGCGGAGATGAGTCTGGAGGTGTTCTACGCCGGCATTCATCCCGAAGATCGGCCCCATGTCAGCCAAGCCGTGGAACTGGCGATGCAGCCAGACAGCGACGGCCACTACCGCGCCGAATTCCGCATCGCCGCTCCCGGCAACCTGGAACCGCACTGGCTGCTGTCCACCGGGCAGGCACAGTTTGTCGATGGCCGCTGCGTGCGTTTTTCTGGTGTGCTGCAGGACATACACCAGCAACGCCTGGCCACCCAGGCGCTCAAGCAGCTCAATGAAATGCTCGGCGAACGGGTCGAGCGCCGCACCCGCGAGCGCGACCGTGCCTGGGAGCTGTCGCAGGACTTGCTCGCGGTGCTGAACAAGGACCTGACGCCAGTGGCACTGAACCCGGCATGGGAGGCGGTACTGGGCATCAGCCGCGAGCGCCTGAGCCAGACGTCGCTGCTGCACCTGTTGCCCGAAGCCGAGCAGGAGGCCTTTCTCGAAGAGCTGGCCGCCCTCGCCCATGGCCGCACCAGCGCCCGTTTCATCGGCCGTATCCAGCATGCCGGCGGGCAGCAGCGCTGGCTGTCCTGGGTGGTGGTGCCGGAAGACACGCTGTTGTACGTGGTCGCCCGTGACATCAGCAGCGAGCGCGAATCGGCGCTGGGGTTGGCCGAGGCCAACCGCCGACTGCGTGACCAGATCATCGAGCGCGAACGCATCGAAGCGGCCCTGCAGCAGATGCAACGCCTGGAAGCGGTGGGCCAACTCACTGCGGGCGTGGCCCATGACTTCAATAACCTGTTGACCGTGATCCTCACCGGCACCAGCTTCGTCGAGCGCGACCTCGACAAAGGCGACCTGGCCAAGGCGCGCAGCCGCCTGAAGCATGTGCGCGAAGCCGGCGAGCGCGGGGCCAAGCTTACCTCGCAGTTACTGGCCTTCTCGCGCCGCCAGCGCCTGGAACCCGTGCCGCTGCACCTCAACCACACCCTGGCCGGCCTCGAGGAACTGCTGCGGCGCACCCTGGGCGGCAATATCTCGGTGCGCCTGGATCTGGACAGCAGCCTGTGGCAGGCCCTGACCGACCCGACCCAGACCGAGATGATCATCCTCAACCTGGCGATCAACGCCCGCGACGCCATGCCAACCGGCGGCCAGTTGACCCTCTCGACCCGCAACATACGCATCGAGGCCCTCGCCCAGCGCCCGGAAGACCCCGAGCCTGGCGAGTACGTGATGCTGTCGATCCGCGACACCGGGTGCGGCATGAGTGAAGAAGTGGTGGCTCGGGTCTTCGAACCGTTCTTCACCACCAAGGATATCGGCAAGGGCTCGGGCCTGGGCCTGGCTCAGGTGTTCGGCTTCGCCAAGCAGTCAGGCGGCGGCGTGCACATCGACACGGCACCCGGGCTCGGTACCCAGGTCAGCGTCTACCTGCCGGCGGTCAAGCAAGTCGACCTTGATGAGCCGCAGACGCTCGCAGTGCCGCAAGGTGCATCGCTCAACGGCCACGACCGAGTGGTGCTGCTGGTGGATGACGATCACCTGGTCCGCGACATGATCGGTGACGTGCTGCGCCTGCACGGCTACCAGGTACGCCAGGCCCACAGTGGCGAGCAGGCCTTGGCCTTGCTCGACGAACGCATCGATTTGCTGCTCACCGACTTCGCCATGCCCGAGTTCAATGGCGCCCAGTTGGCCCATGCTGCACGCGAGCGCTACCCTCGCCTGCCCGTGGTGTTTCTCACTGGCTACGCCGAACTGGAAGGGCTGGAGTTGCCCGGCAGCCTGGTCATGCAGAAGCCCGTGCAAGCCGAAGACCTGACCCGGGCACTGAACGATTTGCTGGGGGGAGCGGAGTAAGCCAGGATGGCGCGCCATGCGCGCGCCACCTGACGAGCAGACACAAAAAATCGCCAGGCTGACTTGCAGGCTGGACGCTTGAGAATGCTTGGAAATAATGGCAGGGGCGGCTGGATTCGAACCAACGCATGGCAGGATCAAAACCTGCTGCCTTACCGCTTGGCGACGCCCCTGTATCGAATTCGCTGACAGCTACGTGTGTTGCTGTGCTGGAATGGGCCGCACTTTACCAACATTCTTTTCGGCTGGGAACCCCCGAGTTGAAAAAAATTGCCGGAAAACAGCAAGTTAGTGTCCTCTACTCGAAGGTGATCCAACCACACCCGTTGCCTTGGGCGCCACTCGCCCTTGAAAGGGTTGGCACAGGCAACCGTCTGTCGGTTTTTTTCCGCCTCGCTTCAACGCATGCGCCTTTACCCATTCCAAGCAAGTAACCACCGCTTGCGCATCACAAGGAGGGCGCCATGCCAGTTTCACACGACCTGTATCAGGACCTGCACTACCCACGCGAAATCGTTCAACAGCGACGTCAGCAGGACAAGACACTGGATCGCCTGCTGGACGACTACATGGACCTCGACAACCAGGTGCTGGCTGCCGAGTCGATTTCAGCGGGCAACTTTGTGGACGAAGACCTGCGCCACCTCAAGGAAAAGCGCCTGGCCGTCAAGTTCATGATCGAACGGCAGCTGGAGCGCAAGGCCTGATCGGCGACCTATCGCGCCATGCGATCACTGTGGCGTACATTCTCGACTGGTCAAACGACGCAGGCTCGCGCAAGCTGCGTCTGCCCTCGTCATTCGGAGCCGTCGCCTTGTCCGCCTGGATTCAAAACCCCCTGCGCCACCTCGGCCAGCGCCTGCGTACCTGCCCCCCAATCGACACTACGCTGCTGACGCACTTCCAGGGCAAGGCCGGCGAACGCGGCTATACCCTGAGCGAAGGCCAACACCGGGTGATCGAGGCCATGGCCACGCAACTGGCCGCCCTCGAACAGGGCCAGGCGCGCAGCCTGTACCTGCATGGCTCGGTCGGTCGAGGCAAGAGCTGGCTGCTCGACGGGTTCTTCCAGGCCGTGCCGACCACAGCGAAACGCCGCCTGCACTTTCATGATTTCTTCGCCCGCCTGCACGAAGGCATGCACCGCCACCGCGCCCTGGACGATGCGCTGGGGGCCACCCTGGATGCGTTGCTCGGCGATTGCCAGGTGCTGTGCTTCGACGAGTTCCACGTTCACGACATTGGCGATGCAATGCTGCTCACCCGCTTGTTCGGTGCACTGTTCGAGCGGGGTGTGTTCTTGCTGGTAACGTCCAACTACGCCCCGGAAGGGCTGCTGCCCAACCCGCTGTATCACGAGCGCTTCCTGCCGGTGATACGCCTGATCAACAGCCGCATGCAGGTGCTGGAGGTCGGCGGCGACACCGATTTTCGCAGCCTGCCGGCCAACCGCGAGCAACAGCGCTTCACCCAGGGCCACTATGTCTGGCCAGCCGATGCCACGCAGCGCCAGATCCTTGCCGTGCCCGCCGCGCAGGCACTCACGCTGGAGGTGAATCGCCGTCCGCTGCGCGCGCTGCACAGCCATGAGCGACAGGTGATGTTCGCCTTCGACGACTTGTGCGAACAACCCACTGCGGTCATCGACTACCTGGCCCTGGCCGAACGTTTCGACCACTGGATCATCGATGGCCTGGATGATCTGTCGGCCTGTTCACTGGCGGCGCAGCAGCGCTTCGTCAACCTGATCGATGTGCTGTACGACCAGGACAAATCGCTGCTGGTGCTGGGCAAGCGCAGCCTGGAGCAAAGCCTGGGCGGGGCGATCAACGACCTGATGCGCACCCGCAGCCGGCTGGGGCAACTTCAGCAGATGGGGCCTGCGGCCTGATGGGCCGCGCCTGCCGGTGACACCGCGGCCTTATCCCGCCCTTGGCAGGTCCGCCAGCACACCTTCTATCTCAGGCAGTACCGCCGGGTCATCCAGCGTGGACGGCGCCACGTAGTCCACGCCATCGGCAATCTTGCGCAGCACCGCACGCAGGATCTTGCCCGAGCGTGTCTTGGGCAGGCGCTTGACCAGACGCACTCGATTGAAACAAGCCAGCGCCCCGATCTGCTCGCGCACCTTGGCCACCAGTTCGGCCTGCAACTGCTGTTCGGCAATGCCCTGCCCGTCCTTGAGCACCACCAGCGCCAGCGGTACCTGGCCCTTGATCTCGTCGTGCACGCCGATCACCGCGCACTCGGCCACCGCAGGATGCTGCGCCACCAGGTCCTCCATCTCGCCGGTAGACAGCCGATGCCCGGAGACGTTGATCACATCATCGGTGCGCCCCATGATGTAGACGAAGCCGTCATCGTCCAGGTAGCCGCCGTCACCGGTGTGGTAATAGCCCGGATAGCTGTGCAGGTAGGCCTGCAGGTAGCGTGGGTGGTCGCCCCAGAGCGTCTGGCTGCAACCTGGCGGCAACGGCAAGGCGATCACGATGGCGCCCTGCTGGTTCGGCCCCAAGGGGCGCCCCTCATCGTCCAGCACCTGCACGTGATAGCCCGGCACTGCACGATTGCTCGAACCCGGGCGTGCAGCGCTGCCCTCGAGCCCCACGCACGGCGCGGTGACCGGCCAGCCGGTCTCGGTCTGCCACCAATGATCGTGCACAGGTTTGCCACTGACCCGCTCCAGCCACTGGTGCGTGCTGGAGTCGAGTTTCTCGCCGGCAAGGAACAACTGACGCAGCGAACCCAGATCATGACGGCGGATCAGTTCGCCATCCGGATCTTCCTTGCGGATCGCACGCATGGCGGTCGGTGCGCAGAACAGTGCATTGACCTTGTACTGCTCGACCACCCGCCAGTACGCCGAGGCATCCGGGGTGCGAATCGGCTTGCCTTCGTAGAACACCGTGGTGCAGCCGCTCATCAACGGCCCGTAGACGATCAGCGAATGGCCGACCACCCAGCCCACGTCGGAAATCCCCCACCACACATCGCCCGCCTGCATACCGTAGACGTGACGCATGGCGTAGCACAGCGCGACCGCATTGCCGCCATTCTCACGCACGATGCCCTTGGGTTTCCCGGTGGTGCCGGAGGTGTACATGATGTACAGCGGGTCGCCTGCGTCCAGTTCGACCGGCGCCACCGGCTCGGCATCGGCCACCGCCGCCTGCCAGTCCAGGTCGCGCCCAGGCTGCAGCTGCGCGCGGGCCTGGGGACGTTGCAGCACCAGCACATGCCCAGGCTGGTGCCGGGCCAGTTGCAGGGCGCGATCGACCAACGGCTTGTATTCGATCACCCTGTCGAACTCGAGGCCACAGGACGCGGTGAGCAGCAGGGTCGGACGCGCATCGTCGATACGCAGGGCCAATTCGTTGGCGGCAAAACCGCCGAACACCACCGAGTGCACCGCGCCGATCCGCGCGCAGGCCAGCATGGCCATGGCTGCCTGCGGCACCATGGGCATGTAGATGATCACGCCATCACCCTTGCCCACGCCGAGCGCGCGCAGCAGACCGGCCAGGCGCGCGACCTCGTCGCGCAATTGAAGGTAGGTGAAGGTCTGCGCGGTGCCGGTCACAGGCGAGTCGTAGATCAGCGCCAACTGCTCGCCGCGGCCTTGCTCGATCTGATGGTCCAGGGCCAGGTAGCTGCTGTTCAGGCGCCCGTCAGCGAACCAGCGGTGGGTGCCGTCCGGGTTGTCCTGCAGGGTGAGCGAGGGTTTGCGGTGCCAGGCGAGCTGCTCGGCCTGGGCTTGCCAGAAGCTGGCGGGATCGGTGATGGAATGCGCGTAGCTGTGCTGATAGGTCATTGGTTCGCAACCCGGTACTTGTTGTTATTGAAGGGCGAGCCTTGAGTATGGACCGGCATTGCGCCCCTGCCATCGGACTTAAGTCGCAACCCTTGTGCAGATTTGCAATGGCCTGGCGCAGCTCTAGAATGGCGCCCTTTCCAAGCCATAGGCACGCACCATGCACAGCCTCGAAGACCTCAAAGCCGGCCGACTCCAAGGCATCACCCGCCTTGACCTGTGCGAAGGCCTGACCTGCTTCCCGCCAGAGATCTTCACGCTCGCAGACACACTCGAGGTGCTGAACCTGACCGGCAACGCCCTGAGCGCATTGCCCGACGACCTGCACCGACTGACCCGGCTGAAAGTGCTGTTCTGCTCGGAAAACCGCTTCACCCGCCTGCCCCACGGCATCGGCCGCTGCGCGCGTCTGGAAACCGTGGGCTTCAAGAGCAACCGCATCAGCCAGGTCGACTCGCAGGCGCTGCCAGCCAGCCTGCGCTCGCTGGTACTGACCGACAACCTGCTCGAAACCCTGCCGCAACAGATTGACAAGTGCACCCAGTTACAGAAGCTGATGCTCGCAGGCAACCGCCTGACCGATCTGCCCGAGAGCCTCGCCCGTTGCGAACGCCTGGAACTGCTGCGCGTCGCCAGCAACCGCCTTACCGCCCTGCCCGACTGGCTGCTGCGCATGCCGCGCCTGGCGTGGCTGGCCTATGCCGACAACCCGCTACCCCAGGCGCTGCGGGCGCCCACAGCGGAGGCCGTCGCCCAGCGTATCGACTGGGCGGATCTCACACTGGGCGAAGAACTCGGTCGTGGTGCCTCGGGGGTGATTCACCTGGCGCATTGGCGCGCACAGCAGGCACCGGTGGCGGTCAAGCTGTACAAGGGCGAGATCACCAGCGATGGCTCACCCCTGGCAGAGATGAGGGCCTGCCTGGCAGCGGGCGACCATCCGCAACTGGTGCGGCTGCTCGGGCGTATCGACAACCATCCCCAGCTTCGCCCGGCGCTGGTGATGCAACTGATCGATCCGAGCTGGTTCAACCTTGCAGGCCCACCGAGCCTGGACAGTTGCACGCGCGACCGCTACCCCGCAGAACGCCATTTCAGCCTGGATGCTGTGCAGCACCTGCTGGCCGGTGTCGCTTCGGTGGCCGCGCACCTGCATGCACGGGGCGTGAACCATGGCGACTTGTATGCACACAACATCCTCTGTGCAGCAGCCGGTGACTGTCTGCTCGGGGACTTCGGCGCGGCGTCGTTCCACTCGCCGACAGCAGGCGCGGCTAGCGAGGCAATCGAACGCCTGGAGGTTCGCGCCTTCGGTATTCTCATCGACGAACTGCTGGACTGCTGCGCAGAAGACGAGGCCAGACTGCGCGTCCTGGCCGAGCACTGCCAGCAGGCGGATGTACTGCGCCGCCCAGCGTTCGCGCAGGTGGCCGAGGCGCTGCGCAGCCACTGAGAGCATGGGGCCGCTGCGCTGCCTTGGCGCAGTAAAGCGCCCAGCGCCCTGGATCATTTACCTGCCCCAATCCGGTGCAAAGCCCCTAGAATGACGCACTGACCCACAGCCGAGCACCCAATGGACATCGATCAGGCCCGTACCTTTCTGGAAATCGTGCGCTGCGGCAGCCTGGTGGCCGCAGCCGAGCGCCTGTTCGTCTCACAGACTGCCATTTCGGCCCGAGTGCAGCGCCTGGAGCAACAACTCGGCTGTCAGCTGTTCGTGCGCAGCCGCAACGGCGCCAGCTTGACCGGCGACGGCGAGGCCTTCGTCACCTACGCCAACCAACTGGTACACACCTGGGAAGCGGCACGCCGTGACCTGCCGCTGCCACAGGGCTGCCAGAAGGTTCTGCACCTGGGGGGCGAGGTGAGCCTGGGCAATCCGCTGATGCTCGATTGGGTCAGCGCACTGCATGGGGCCCTGCCCGACCATGCGATCCGCAGCGAAGTGAGCGACGGCGAAGCGTTACTGCGCAAAGTGGAAATGGGCTTGCTGGATGCGGCGCTGGTCTATCAACCGACCTATGTCCCGGGGTTGCAAGTCGAACAGTTGATGGAAGAAAAGCTGATCCGCATCCGCCGCGTCGACCTGCCCGAGCCTTACATCTATGTCGACTGGGGCGAAGCCTTCCGACGCCAGCACGATGCGGCCCTGCCCCACTGCGCGCGGCCGGCGCTGAGCTTCAACCTCGGCCCCCTGGCGCTACAGTTCATCCTCGACCAGGGCGGCAGCGGCTATTTCCGTACCCGTGTGGTGCAGGCCTATCTGGATAGCGGCGTGCTGGAGCGCGTGCCACAGGCGCCGGAGTTCACCTACCCGACGTTCCTGGTCTATGCCCGTGAACGTGACAGCGAGGCGCTGCAACAGGCGCTCGCGCTGCTGCGCCGTCAGGTGGCCGACGGCGCCAGCGACTGGTCACAACGCTGGGACCCGCTGGTCTGAGCGCTGCGTTGCAGCGTTGAGCAGGTGACGTTTCAGGCCGGCGATAAGGTCGGTCTGGGTGATCACTCCAACCAGTCGCCCGTCGTCCAGCACCGGCAAGCAGTGCAATCCGTGCTCGCTGAGCAGCGGCAGGAGACGTTCCAATGGATACTCGCTACCGACGCTGACCACTTGGCGGCTCATGACCTGCGCCATGCGTGTCGACGGGCGACGGAACAGGCCTCGCCAACTGAAGCGCCCCCGGGCCATCGCAGGGCCAACCAGGTCGCTAAGGCTGACGATACCGACCAAACGCCCGTGTTCCAGCACCGGAAGCGTCTTCAGGTGATGGCTGGCGAGCATCTTCCAGGCCTGTTCCAGGGTCGTGTCCGGCGAGGCGAACTGTACGTCGCGAGACATCACCGCGGCCGCCGTGATCCCGCCCAGGCTGCGCTGCAGAGCGTGCTGCTCGGTGGCCAGGATGATACGTTCGAGCTCATCGCGGGTGACATCGACGAACTCCCCCAGCTCCTCCAGCGCCAGATCCAGGTCTTCTGCGCTGATGCCGACGCGTGCACCGGGCAGTGGGTCATGGGTGTGATGCGGGTCTTTGCGCGGTACGGCGCCCTTGGGATAACGCACCCCGGTCAGGCGGTTGTAGAGCACCGCAACGGCCACCAGAATCAATGCGTTGAGCAGCACTGGCTCGAGCAAATGGTCGCCCATCGCCACCAGCCCTGGGTCAGCCAGCACCACGCTGGCCGCCACACCGCCGCCCGGAGGGTGCAGGCAACGCAACCCGCACATCAGCAGCAGCGAGCCCCCCAGGGCCGCTGCGGCAACCCAGAGCTCGCTGCCCAAGCCCTGGCGCATCGCCAACCCGAGGATCCCGGCCAGGGCATAGCTGCCGAGCACCGGCCAGGGCTGCGCCAGCGGGCCGGAATGCACGGCAAACACCAGTACCGCCGAGGCGGCCAACGGGCCAAGCAGGTGCAAGGCGACGGAGGGGCCGTACGCCATGCTGCACAGCCATCCGGCAAGGAACAGACCCAGCAGCGCGCCGACAGCGGCACGCAGCCATTCCCGCGGGGGAATATTCAAAGGCGCCGGCAACAGGCGCTGCAGACGGTTTTCAGGACGCGAGGCAGGCATCGAATCAAGCGCAATCGTATTGGAATAGTTAAAAAGAAAGCCCAGCCGAGAGGGTCTGGGCCCTGCATTACCAAGGCAATGACAATGGGCTCCGTCCGTGGAGAGATGGAAACCGGAGGGTTTCGTGGCGGGGATTGTGCCGAACGCACCGTTTTGGGGCCAATTCAAAAAAATGCGCCTGGACTGCAATTTTTTTGCTGGATCTGCCCTTGATCGATCTTTCAAGGGCCAAGAGGCGTGTCAGCGTCCCTTGCGTGGCAACTCGATGCTGACGCGCAGCCCTCCCAGCGGGCTCTCAAGCAAGGTGATCCGCCCCTCCCAGGCCTCGACGATGTCCCGCACGATGCCCAGCCCCAGGCCATGCCCGTCCACCTGCTCGTCGAGCCGCGAACCGCGTTCCAGCACGTGCTCCCGTGCCTCACCGGGAATTCCAGGCCCGTCGTCGTCGACCCAGAGCTGGTAACCCTCGGCGGTTTCCTTGATACCCAGGCGTACCTCGCTGTCAGCCCATTTGCAGGCGTTGTCCAGCAGGTTGCCCAGCAGCTCCAGCAGGTCCTCGCGATCCCAGGGCAGCAACAACCCCGGTGGTACATCACGCGCCAGCAGCAGCCCCTCGCCATGGATCATGCCAAGCGTGGAGAGCAGCCCAGGCAGCTCCGCATCGCAGTCGAACTGCGCGCCTGGCAAGGCATCGCCCGCCAGGCGTGCGCGGTTCAGTTCACGGGCCAGGCGCTGCTGGATCTGCTCCAGTTGTTCGCGCAGTTGCGCCTGCACTTCAGGCAGATCGCGCAGGCGCTCGCTCGACGCCAGGCTCAGCAGCACCGCCAGAGGGGTCTTCAAGGCATGGCCGAGGTTACCCAGCGCATTGCGTGAGCGACGCAGGCTGTCCTCGGTGTGCGCCAGCAGGTGGTTGACCTGGTCCACCAGCGGTTGCAGTTCGCTGGGCACCTGGGCATCGAGTTGGGAGCGCTGCCCCTGTTGCAATTGGGCGATCTGCTGACGGGCGCGCTCAAGCGGACGTAACGAGCGGGTCACAGTGATGCGCTGCAGGACCAGGATCAACAGCAGCGCCAGCACACCCATGCCCAGGCCGATCTGCTGCAAGCGCCTGAACCCCTCGCGTACGGGTGAATAATCCTGAGCGACGCTGATCGAAATATCCTGGCCCAGGCGCCGGTAATCTCCGCGATAGGCCAACAGTTGCTGGCCTTCCGGGCCCAGCTCATGGCCATCCTCCAGCCCCGGGCGCGCGAGCTTGGGCATGTCCAGGTCCCATAGCGAACGGGAGCGCCAGGTGCCCTGCTCGAAATCGATGCGAAAGTAATACCCTGAAAACGGCCGTTGGTAGGCCGCCGAGATACGCCGCTCGTCCAGTTGCAGGCCGTTGGGGCCCCGGACCAGCGCCACCAGCAGGTTCTCGCTCTCCTTGCGCAGCCCGGCTTCGAGATAGCGCTGCAACCCGGCCTCGAACAACCACAGGGTCACCTGCGCCATCACCACGCCGACCACCACCAGCACGGCCACCAGGCCGAGGCTCAGGCGTGCCTGGATCGACTTCACCCGTTGCTGCTCCCAGCGTAGACATAGCCCTGGCCGCGACGGGTCTCGATCACGCTGCGTCCCAGCTTGCGCCGCAGGTGATTGACGTGCACCTCGAGCACGTTGGAGTCACGCTCGGTTTCCCCGTCGTAGAGATGCTCGGCCAAGTGGCTTTTGGACAGGACCTGCTGCGGGTGCAGCATGAAATAGCGCAGCAGGCGAAACTCGGCGGCGGTCAGTTGCACATCCACACCCTCGCGCACGACGCACTGGCGCCCTTCGTCCAGGTGCAGGCCCGCCGCCTCCAGGCGCGGCTGGTTGGCCAGGCCACGGGCACGGCGCAGCAGAGCCTGGATGCGCAGTTGCAGTTCTTCGGGGTGGAAGGGTTTGGTGAGGTAGTCGTCGGCTCCGGCCTTCAGCCCTTCGATGCGTTCGGCCCAGGAACCGCGAGCGGTGAGAATGAGCACGGGGGTGGCCAGCGCAGCGGCACGCCACTGCGTCAGTACCTCCAACCCCGGCAGGCCGGGCAGGCCGAGGTCGAGGATGATCAGGTCATAAGGCTCGCTCTGCCCCTGGTAGACCGCGTCACGACCGTCGGCCAGCCAGTCCACGGCATAGCCCTGGCGTTGCAGGCTGGCGATCAATTCGTCGGCCAGCGGCACATTGTCCTCGACAAGCAACAGGCGCATTCAGTCGTCTTCCTCGTCCTTGATCAAAACGCCGGTACGGGCGTCGTACTTGATTTCACGCACCACACCGGCCGGGGTCAGCAGTTCGACCTCGTACTCGTAACGGCCGTGCTTCTCTTCCAGCTCGGCCTCCAGCAAACGCGCCCCGGGGTAGCGCCCCAGGGCTGCGTCGAGCAGTTGCTCAAGCGGGAGGATGATGCCCTGCTGACGCAGCTCCAGGGCTTCGTCCTGGTCCAGGTCGCGGGCGGTCGCCGGCGAGCAGGCGACCCATAATGCCAGTGCCAGACAGGGCACCGCTCGCGGCAGGGTGTTCATCAGTTGTCTCGTTCGTCCTTCAGCACTTCACCGGTCTTGGCGTCCAGGGCCACGTCCCATTCGACGTTCTGCGCATCGCGCAGTTCGACCTTGTAGACATAGCGGCCGTATTCGTCTTCGAGCTCGGAGTCGGTCACGGTCGAGCCGGGATGCTTGGCCACGGCAGCGGCCTTGAGCTCATCCAGCGACTTGATGGTCTTGGCATTCACCAGTTTGACCACTTCGTCGGGCTGCACGTCCTTGGCGAAGGCGGCAGTGGCACCGAAGGTCAGGGCAGCGGCGGTGAACAGGGCAGTCAACGTTTTCATAGGGTCTCTCCATCGAGGTGCGTATGTTGTCTACGGGGTTAAGATTAACCACCGGTCCTTAACTCAACCTGAAAACAGCTGGCGACATGATAGCGCCGTTCGCAGCCTCCGAGCGCCTGTCGAACCCCAATTGCCTATAATGCGTCCCTGCCCTTCAAGAGACAGCCATGAGCGCCATCCATATCAAGTATCCCGCCCTGACCTTTAAGGCCGGCCGACGCGCCCTGGCGCAGATCCGCGAGCGCGGCCTGCGGGCTGTCGATGTCGGGGTGCTCCCGGGGGCGGCCGGCGGCCCCAAGCCGCTGGGTATACAGGGCCTGGACCTGGCATTGTTCGGCCAGTTGCTGCCATCGGCACCGCGGCAGCGCTCGCTGATCGGCGCCTCGATCGGCTCCTGGCGCTTTGCCAGCGCCTGCCTGGACGACCCCGTGGCCGGCCTGCGGCGCCTGGGCGAACTGTACACCGAGCAGGATTTCGCCAAGGGCGTAACCCCTGCGCAGATCAGCCAGAGCTGCCAGCGCATGCTCGACGATCTGCTACAGGGTCGTGACGGCCAGATCCTGGCCAATCCGAACTATCGCCTGAATATCCTGGTGGTGAAGAGCCATGGCCAGCTTGCCCATGATCACCCCGCGCGGCTGGGCATGGGCCTGTCCTCGGTGATTGCCAGCAACCTGCTCGGGCGTTCGCACCTGGCCCGTCACTTCGAACGCATCATCCTGCATGACGGCCGTAGCGCACCACCACTGGACGCACTGACCGACTTTCCCTCGCGCTGCCTGCCCCTGGACCTGGGCAACCTGCGACAGGCGCTGCTCGCGTCGGGCTCGATCCCGATGGTGATGGAGGGCGTGCGCGATATTCCCGGCGCTGGCAACGGCACCTACCGTGACGGCGGCCTGCTGGACTACCACCTCGACCTGCCCTATCGAGGCGACGACCTGGTGCTCTATCCGCACTTCACCGACAAGGTCGTGCCCGGCTGGTTCGACAAGGCCCTGCCCTGGCGTCGCGGCGATGCCACACGCCTGCACAATGTGCTGCTGATGACCCCATCGCCGCAGTACCTGGCCGCCCTGCCCTATGGCAAGCTGCCAGACCGCAACGACTTCAAGCGCTTCATCGGGGATGCGCCGACACGCAAGCGTTACTGGTACAAGGCCATCGCCGAAAGCCAGCGCCTGGGCGACGAGCTGCTGGAGCTGGTCGCCACCGGGCGGCTGCATGAACGGTTGCAAGCCTTGTAGCAAGCATGCTGGTAGACTGCGCGCATTCCTGATTCACACAGAGTTCTGCCAGCGTGGAAATTTTCAAAGAGTTCACCTTCGAGTCCGCTCACCGCCTGCCCCACGTCCCCGAAGGACACAAATGCGGTCGCCTGCACGGCCATTCGTTCAAGGTCGCCCTGCACCTGACTGGCCCGCTCGACCCGCATACCGGCTGGATCCGAGACTTCGCCGAGGTCAAGGCGATCTTCAAGCCGATCTACGATCGCCTCGACCACAACTACCTGAACGACATTCCCGGCCTGGAAAACCCGACCAGCGAAGTGATCGCCAAGTGGATCTGGGAACAGGTGAAGCCGCTGCTGCCGGAACTGTCGAAAGTGCGTATCCACGAGACCTGCACCAGTGGTTGCGAATACACCGGCGACTGACCACCCGGCCGTCAGGGCTGTGGGTTGCGATGAGGCGGAACGCCAGACTGACTGACAATCAGCGTAAAGCCACCGCGCTTGCCGATCTGGTCGTTGAGGTAGGCGACATTCTCCACCTGACGCCTGACCTGGCGTCCCTTCGGGCTGTAGAGCGTCAGGTTCGGCAACACATCGTTGTCTCGCAATGCGGCGGGGTTCAGGCCCGGAATATGCCACAGGGGCGTTCGCTGTGCAGATGTAAGGGTGTATAGCGGAGTGGTCAACTGAATGGGTGGGTCAATAGGCAGCTCGAACGAAGTCCCGATAGGGTCGTTGATCTCGACCCTGGCCGGCTCGTCCACGTTCACGCCCGCCGGCGATCCGGCGCTGTAGAACCCCAGGTAGCCATTGCGACTGGTGTCGAGCCAGTAGTCGAGTTCGGGCCAGGCATGCTCGTTGCGCCCTTCGTAGGCGGGACGGATCTCGTACACATAGCCGTCGGCATGGCGGTAGACACCGAACCAGAAGCAGTCACTCACATAGCGTTTGTGCGCGTCCTTGCCGAACAAGCCTTCGAGCAGAAACGACTGGATCATCTCCTCGCCGTAGTCCCAACTGGTGATCAGCCAGCCATCGTCTCCATTCCAGTCATCGAACTCGACCCAGAACGGCCGGAACATGTCACTGTTCTCTTTCCATTGGCCGACGGTAATAGGGCGATCATGAAGCTGCCATTGGCAACGCGCGTTGAAACTCAGCAGGGGTTGAAACTCGAAACTAGACATACGGCGCTCCTGGAAGTGAGGGAGCGTCAACGCTAAAAAGTACGAGCGCGGCGCAGCAGCCTGAAGTCTTACCCCAGCGACTGCTGCAGGAAAGCAGGCGCGATGTAGCGCTGGTAATGGGCCTCGGAAAGCAGGAAGAACTCGCGGTCGATGGCGTCGCGCAACTGCGGCAGCTCCCAATCGCGGAACTCCGGCAGCAGGGCCATGCCGTAGGCTTCCAGGTCACGGATCATGCGGGCGCCACGCGCGATCAACTGGTAGGCCCAGCAATATTCGGACTGGTGCGGCACGAAACGGATTGAGCGCTGCTCCAATTGCTGGCGCAGCAGGTTTTGGTCGAACACTTCAAGCTTGGCCATCATCACCTGCACCAGCAACTGCTCCAGGCGCAGCCAGACGGCACGCTTCTGCTCCTCGTCATAACCGTTCCAATTGATCACTTCATGGTGAAAGCGCTTGCAGCCACGGCAGACGGTGTCTCCGTAGACAGTTGAGCAAAGGCCGACGCAAGGGGTCTTGATGGACTGGTTGGACATGGAAAAACAACGGCTTGGCGGTGGAACACGGCGTCATGTTAGCCCTTTGTCTAACCGGGGTCACTCGTTAAAGTCATCGTCGGCAACTTACCTTCCGTGTTTTTTTGCCGTAGAATCACCCCGCCTTTTCAAGGCAACAATGTCCGTTGGAAGCTGTTTTCAAAGCGTCACGAGCACAGTTCATCCGGTAGAACGGTGTTGGCCCAGGCCATGCTCCCCGCATGGCCCGCGCCAACCCCTCATCAACGCTCCGTTCTACAGGCGTAAAACTTTGAAAGCAGCTTCTGTAAGGATTCTCTGCGACCCTGGCTGGACGGCTCAAAAAGCCGTGATCCGCGCATGGGTGCAGGGAATGCTGGATGAGCGTCCCGGACTCCCTTTAGGGACCACTGATGAGGGTAATAACTGTGCTTGAAGCCTACCGCAAACACATCGAAGAGCGTGCCGCCCTGGGTATCGTGCCCCAGCCGCTGAACGCCGAACAAACTGCAGGCCTGGTCGAGCTGCTGAAAAACCCGCCGGCCGGCGAAGAAGCCTTCCTCGTAGACCTGATCACCAATCGCGTTCCGCCAGGAGTCGACGAAGCTGCCTACGTCAAGGCCGCGTTCCTCTCCGCTGTCGCCAAGGGCGAAGCCAAGTCGCCACTGATCGACCGCAAGCACGCCACCGAGCTGCTGGGCACCATGCAGGGTGGCTACAACATCGAGACGCTGGTTGCGCTGCTGGACGACGCCGAACTGGGCGCCGTCGCGGGCGAACAGCTCAAGCACACCCTGCTGATGTTCGACGCCTTCCACGACGTGGCCGAAAAAGCCAAGGCCGGCAACGTGCACGCCAAGGCCGTCCTGGAGTCCTGGGCTGCCGGCGAGTGGTTCACCTCGCGCCCAGCCATCGCCGACAAGTACACCCTGACCGTATTCAAGGTGCCAGGCGAAACCAACACCGATGACCTGTCCCCTGCCCCGGACGCCTGGTCGCGCCCTGACATCCCACTGCACGCCCTGGCCATGCTGAAGATGGCCCGTGATGGCATCGAACCGCAGCAGCCTGGTTCGGTCGGCCCACTGGCCCAGATCGAAACGGTCAAGGCCAAGGGCTTCCCGGTTGCCTACGTCGGCGACGTGGTCGGTACCGGCTCCTCGCGTAAATCCGCCACCAACTCGGTGCTGTGGTTCTTCGGCGACGACATCCCGTACGTGCCGAACAAGCGCGCCGGTGGTTTCTGCTTCGGCACCAAGATCGCCCCGATCTTCTACAACACCATGGAAGACGCCGGCGCCCTGCCGATCGAATTCGACTGCACCAACCTGGCCATGGGCGATGTCATCGACGTCTACCCGTTCAAAGGTGAAGTCAAGCGTCACGACAGCGGCGAGCTGGTCACCACCTTCGAACTGAAAACCGAAGTGCTGCTGGACGAAGTCCGCGCTGGCGGCCGTATCCCGCTGATCGTCGGCCGTGGCCTGACCGAAAAAGCCCGTGCCGAACTGGGCCTGGGTGCTTCGGACCTGTTCAAGAAGCCAGAACAGCCTGCCGACACCGGCAAGGGCTTCACCCTGGCACAGAAGATGGTCGGTCGCGCCTGCGGCCTGCCGGAAGGCCAAGGCGTACGCCCAGGTGCCTACTGCGAACCGAAGATGACCACCGTCGGTTCCCAGGACACTACTGGCCCGATGACCCGTGACGAGCTGAAAGACCTGGCATGCCTGGGCTTCTCTGCCGACCTGGTCATGCAGTCGTTCTGCCACACCGCCGCCTACCCGAAACCGATCGACGTCACCACCCACCACACCCTGCCGGATTTCATCCGCACCCGTGGCGGCGTGTCCCTGCGTCCAGGCGACGGCATCATCCACAGCTGGCTGAACCGCATGCTGCTGCCTGACACCGTCGGCACCGGTGGCGACTCGCACACCCGCTTCCCGATCGGCATCTCGTTCCCGGCCGGTTCCGGCCTGGTCGCCTTCGCCGCTGCCACCGGCGTCATGCCGCTGGACATGCCGGAGTCGGTGCTGGTGCGCTTCAAGGGCAAGCTGCAACCGGGCATCACCCTGCGTGACCTGGTCCACGCCATCCCTTACTACGCCATCCAGAAGGGCCTGCTGACCGTCGAGAAGAAAGGCAAGAAGAACGCCTTCTCCGGCCGCATCCTGGAAATCGAAGGCCTGGACGAGCTGACCGTCGAGCAGGCGTTCGAGCTGTCCGACGCCTCCGCCGAGCGCTCGGCTGCCGGTTGCACCATCAAGCTGCCGGAAAAGGCCATCGCCGAGTACCTGCAGTCGAACATCACCCTGCTGCGCTGGATGATCAGCGAAGGCTACGGCGACGCTCGCACCATGGAGCGCCGTGCCCAAGCGATGGAAGCCTGGCTGGCCAACCCTGAGCTGCTGTCGGCCGACGCCGATGCCGAATACGCCGAGATCATCGAAATCGACCTGGCCGACGTCAAGGAGCCTGTGCTCTGCGCGCCGAACGACCCGGACGACGCCCGCCTGCTGTCGCAGGTACAAGGCGAGAAGATCGACGAAGTGTTCATCGGTTCGTGCATGACCAACATCGGTCACTTCCGCGCTGCCGGCAAGCTGCTGGACAAGGTCAAGGGCGGTATCCCGACCCGTCTGTGGCTGGCGCCGCCCACCAAGATGGACGCCCACCAGCTGACCGAGGAAGGCTACTACGGCATCTACGGCAAGGCTGGCGCGCGCATGGAAATGCCAGGCTGCTCGCTGTGCATGGGTAACCAGGCACGTGTTCAGACCGGTTCGACCGTGGTCTCCACCTCGACCCGTAACTTCCCGAACCGTCTGGGCGATGCCACCAACGTCTACCTGGCGTCGGCGGAGCTGGCTGCAGTCGCGTCGATCCTCGGCAAGCTGCCGACCGTCGAAGAGTACCTGCAGTACGCCAAGGATATCGACAGCATGGCTGCCGACGTCTACCGCTACCTGAGCTTCGATCAGATCGCCGAGTTCCGTGAAGCGGCGGCCAACGCCAAGATCCCGGTGGTTCAGGCGTAAGCTGAGCAGTCGGTTGTAAATGAAAAGCCCCGGTAGAAATACCGGGGCTTTTTCAATTCCGGAAGGATCCCAGTAGGAGCGCAGGTCCCTGTGGGAGCGGGCTTGCCCGCGAAAGAAACACCGCGATGCATGGCACCGGCTACGCCGGTGATCGTGGGACAAGTCGCAGCGGCGAACCGCCGCTCCCACCGGGATTGGGCAGGCCTCAGATTTTTGAGCAAGACAGCTGCTCCTACACACAGGTGAGGCGCAGGCTGGAGGCCTAGAAGGCGTCGCCAGGCACCCTCACCCACCCTTCCATCAACACCCGCGCACTGCGGCTCATGATGGCCTTGGTCACCGTCCACTCACCCTCCGCCTTGCGCGCCTCGGCGCCCACCCGCAACGTCCCGGACGGGTGACCGAAACGCACCGCGCTACGCTCTCCTCCACCGGCCGCCAGGTTCACCAGAGTGCCGGGAATCGCCGCCGCCGTGCCAATGGCCACCGCCGCCGTCCCCATCATCGCGTGATGCAACTTGCCCATGGATAGCGCCCGCACCACCAGATCGATATCGCTCGCCGCCACAGCCTTGCCGCTGGAAGCGGTATACGACGTAGCAGGCGCGACGAAAGCGACCTTCGGCGTGTGCTGGCGGCCGGCGGCCTGGTCGATGTGCTCGATCAGGCCCATACGTACCGCGCCATGGGCACGGATGGTCTCGAAACGCGCCAGCGCGGCGGCATCGCCATTGATCGCATCCTGAAGCTCGGTTCCGGTGTAACCGATGTCGGCGGCATTGACGAAGATGGTCGGGATGCCGGCATTGATCAGGGTCGCCTTGAACGTGCCGACACCTGGCACCTCGAGGTCGTCAACCAGGTTGCCGGTAGGGAACATCGCCCCGCCGCCCTCGCCGTCTTCATCGGCTGCAGGGTCGAGGAACTCCAGTTGCACTTCGGCCGCCGGGAAGGTCACGCCATCGAGCTCGAAGTCGCCGGTTTCCTGCACCTCACCCTCGGTGATCGGTACATGAGCAATGATGGTCTTGCCGATATTGGCCTGCCAGATGCGCACGGTCGCCCTGCCGTTGCGCGGGATGCGTGCCGGGTCCACCAGGCCACTGGCGATGGCGAACGAACCTACGGCCGCCGAGAGGTTGCCGCAGTTGCCACTCCAGTCGACGAAGGCCTTGTCGATGGCGACCTGGCCGAACAGGTAGTCGACATCGTGATCGGCCTTGCTGCTTGGCGAAAGAATCACGGTCTTGCTGGTGCTGGAGGTCGCACCGCCCATGCCGTCGATCTGCTTGGCATAGGGGTCGGGGCTGCCGATCACCCGCAACAGCAAGGCATCGCGCGCAGGGCCTGGCACCTGGGCGCGCTCGGGAAGGTCTTGCAGGCGGAAGAACACGCCCTTGCTGGTGCCACCACGGATGTAGGTGGCGGGGATTTTCACTTGCGCTACAGATGCCATGAGCACTCATCCTTCAAGGCCCCACACCCCCCCTGTGGGAGCGGGCTTGCCCCGCGATGGCGTCAGAACAGACAGCGATATTGCTCCTGCTGACGCAATCGCGGGACTAGCCCGCTCCTACAGAGTAAAGGCAGGGTTCAGGTCATTAGGCCGTCGCTTCGAGGAAGTCCTGGGCAAAGCGCTGCAGCACCCCGCCCGCCTCGTAGATCGACACTTCTTCAGCGGTGTCCAGACGGCAGGTCACCGGCACTTCGACACGCTCTCCATCGCGGCGGGTCACCACCAGCGTCAGGGTTGCGCGCGGCGTGCGCGCACCGACCACATCGTAGGTCTCGCTGCCGTCCAGGCCCAGGGTCACGCGCGTTGTGCCCGGCTGGAACTCCAGCGGCAACACACCCATGCCGATCAGGTTGGTACGGTGGATGCGCTCGAAGCCTTCGGCGACGATCGCCTCGACGCCCGCCAGACGCACGCCCTTGGCCGCCCAGTCCCGCGACGAGCCCTGCCCGTAGTCGGCACCGGCGACAATGATCAGCGGCTGCTTGCGCGCCATGTAGGTCTCGATCGCCTCCCACATGCGCGTCACCTTGCCCTCCGGCTCGATACGCGCCAGCGAGCCCTGCTTCACGCTGCCGTCTTCCTTGCGCACCATCTCGTTGAACAGCTTGGGGTTGGCGAAGGTTGCGCGCTGCGCGGTGAGGTGGTCGCCGCGGTGGGTGGCGTAGGAGTTGAAGTCCTCCTCCGGCAGGCCCATCTTCGCCAGGTACTCGCCCGCCGCGCTGTCGAGCATGATGGCGTTCGACGGCGACAGGTGGTCGGTGGTGATGTTGTCCGGCAGCACCGCCAGCGGACGCATGCCGCGCAGGGTGCGCTCGCCGGCCAGGGCGCCTTCCCAGTAAGGGGGACGCCGAATATAGGTGCTCATCGGGCGCCATTCGTACAACGGCGCAACCTTCGGCCCCTTGTCTTCCTCGATGGTGAACATCGGGATGTACACCTGGCGGAACTGCTCGGGCTTGACCGAAGCACGTACCACCGCGTCGATCTCTTCATCGCTCGGCCAGATATCCTTCAGGCGGATTTCCTTGCCGTCGACCACGCCCAGTACATCCTTCTCGATATCGAAGCGGATGGTGCCGGCGATGGCGTAGGCCACCACCAGCGGCGGCGACGCCAGGAACGCCTGCTTGGCGTAGGGATGGATACGCCCGTCGAAGTTGCGGTTGCCCGAGAGCACTGCCGTGGCATAGAGATCACGGTCAATGATCTCCTGCTGGATCACCGGATCCAGTGCGCCAGACATGCCATTGCAGGTGGTGCAGGCGAAGGCGACGATACCGAAGCCCAACTGCTCGAGTTCCTGTTCCAGGCCGGCCTCTTTCAGATACAGCTGTACCGCCTTGGAGCCCGGCGCCAGCGAGGATTTGACCCAGGGTTTGCGCACCAGGCCGAGCCGGTTGGCGTTACGCGCCAGCAGGCCGGCGGCGATGACGTTGCGCGGGTTGCTGGTGTTGGTGCAACTGGTGATGGCGGCGATGATCACTGCACCATCGGGCATCTGCCCCGGCACTTCTTCCCAAGCCCCGGCAATGCCCTTTGCCGCCAGATCGCTGGTAGCCACGCGGGCGTGCGGGTTGGACGGGCCGGCCATGTTGCGCACCACACTTGACAGGTCGAAGGTCAGCGTGCGCTCGTATTCGGCCTTGGCCAGGCTGTCGGCCCAAAGGCCGGCGACCTTGGCGTAGGTCTCGACCAGTTGCACCTGCTGGTCATCACGACCGGTCAGGCGCAGGTAGTCGATGGTCTGCTGGTCGATGGCGAACATCGCCGCAGTGGCGCCGTATTCAGGTGCCATGTTGGAAATGGTGGCACGGTCGCCCAGGGTCAGCGCCCGGGCACCCTCGCCATGGAATTCGAGGTAGGCGCCAACCACTTTCTGCTTGCGCAGGAACTCGGTCAGAGCCAGTACCAGGTCGGTAGCGGTGATGTTCGGTGCCAGTCGACCGGTCAGCTCGACGCCGACGATTTCCGGCAGGCGCATCCACGAGGCGCGACCGAGCATGACGTTCTCGGCCTCAAGGCCACCCACGCCGATGGCGATCACGCCCAGGGCGTCCACATGCGGCGTGTGACTGTCGGTGCCGACGCAAGTGTCCGGGTAGGCCACGCCGCGATCGCTGTGGATCACTGGCGACATCTTCTCCAGGTTGATCTGGTGCATGATGCCGTTGCCCGGCTGGATCACGTCGACGTTCTTGAACGCCTGCTTGGTCCAGTTGATGAAGTGGAAACGGTCTTCGTTGCGACGGTCTTCGATGGCGCGGTTCTTCTCGAATGCTTGCGGATCGAAACCGCCGCACTCCACGGCCAGCGAGTGGTCGACGATCAATTGCACCGGCACCACTGGATTGACCTGCGCTGGATCGCCACCCTTGTCGGCGATGGCATCGCGCAGGCCCGCCAGGTCGACCAGGGCGGTCTGGCCGAGAATGTCGTGGCACACCACGCGCGCCGGGAACCAGGGGAAGTCGAGGTCGCGCTTGCGCTCGATCAATTGTCCGAGCGAGGCGTCGAGGGTGGCCGGATCGCAGCGGCGTACCAGGTTTTCGGCGAGCACGCGGGAGGTATAGGGAAGGCCGTCGTAGGCGCCGGGCTTGATCGCCTCGACCGCCGCGCGGGTGTCGAAGTAGTCCAGGGCAGTACCTGGCAGGTTCTTGCGGTATGCGGTGTTCATATCGTTATCAGGCTCGGTCACGGTTATCCAAGGGCCGCGGTCGCTCTTGTAGGAGCGGGCTTGTCCCGCGATGGCGTCAGTCGTGCCAATGATGCTGTCTGGTCTGACACTATCGCGGGGCAAGCCCGCTCCTACAGGGCGCGCGGCGCGCCTTTTGTCAGCGCTTGTCGATCGGCACGAACTGGCGCTGCTCGACGCCGGTGTACTCGGCGCTCGGACGAATGATGCGGTTGTTGGCGCGCTGCTCGAACACGTGCGCCGCCCAGCCTGTCAGGCGCGAGCAGACGAAGATCGGGGTGAACAGCTTGGTCGGGATGCCCATGAAGTGGTACGCCGAGGCATGGTAGAAATCGGCGTTGGGGAACAAGCGCTTCTGCTCCCACATGGTCTTGTCGATGGCCTCGGATACCGGGTACAGCACCGTGTCGCCCACCTCGTCGGCCAACTGCTTCGACCAGCCCTTGATCACCTCGTTGCGCGGGTCGGACTCTTTGTAGATGGCGTGGCCGAAGCCCATGATCTTGTCCTTGCGCTCGAGCATGCGCAGCAGCTCGGCGGTCGCCTCCTGCGGACTCTGGAAGCGCTCGATCAGCTCCATCGCCGCCTCGTTGGCACCACCGTGCAACGGGCCGCGCAGCGAGCCGATGGCGGCCGTGACGCAGGAGTACAGGTCTGACAGGGTCGAGGCACAGACCCGTGCAGTGAAGGTCGAGGCGTTGAATTCGTGCTCGGCGTAAAGGATCAGCGAGACGTTCATCACCTTCACGTGCAGCTCGCTCGGCTTCTTGCCGTGCAGCAGGTGCAGGAAGTGGCCACCGAGGGTGTCCTCGTCGCTGCTGCAGTCGATGCGCACGCCGTGGTGGGTGAAGCGGTACCAGTAGCACATCACCGCCGGGAACAGTGCCAGCAGGCGATCGGTCTTGTCGCGCTGGGCCTCGAAGGTCAGCTCCGGCTCCAGGGTACCGAGCACCGAGCAGCCCGTGCGCATCACGTCCATTGGATGGGCGTCGCGCGGGATGCGTTCGAGCACTTCCTTGAGCGCTTGCGGCAGGTCGCGCAGTCCCTTGAGCTTGTGTTTGTAGTCATCCAGCTCGGCCTTGCTCGGCAGCTCACCATAGAGCAGCAGGTAGGCGACTTCCTCGAACTCGGCGCCAGCGGCCAGGTCGCGCACGTCGTAGCCACGATAGGTCAGGCCGGCACCGGCCTGGCCCACGGTCGACAGCGCGGTCTGCCCGGCCACCTGGCCACGCAGGCCGGCACCACTGAGTACTTTTGCTTCGGCCATGGTGTTTCTCCTTTCTTGAACTTGTTATGGAAATCTGGCTAATCGTTGAAACTTGGGCCGACCCCTTCGCGGGTAAACCCGCTCCCACAGGGTTCCCCAGGCATCGAGCATCACGCCGTACTTGTGGGAGCGGGTTCACCCGCGAAGAGGCCAGCCGCTCCAACGCGAATCTTTGACCTTCAGCCCTTCTTCTGCGCAAACAGCGCATCGAGGCTCTGCTCGAACGCGTGATAACCAATGGCATCGTAGAGCTCCATGCGGGTCTGCATGGTGTCGATCACATTCTTCTGCGTGCCGTCGCGGCGCAGGGCGGCGTAGACGTTCTCGGCAGCCTTGTTCATGGCGCGGAACGCCGACAGTGGGTACAGCACCAGCGACACATCGACCGACGCCAGCTCGTCGGTGGTGTACAGCGGCGTGGCACCAAACTCGGTGATATTGGCCAGGATCGGCGCCTTCACCCGGTCGGCGAAGGTCTTGTACATCTGCAGCTCGGTGATGGCTTCGGGGAAGATCATGTCGGCGCCGGCCTCGATGCACGCCTCGGCACGGTCCAATGCCGCATTCAAGCCTTCCACTGCCAGGGCGTCGGTACGTGCCATGATCACGAAGCTGTCGTCAGTGCGCGCATCCACCGCTGCCTTGATCCGGTCGACCATCTCCTGCTGCGAGACGATCTCCTTGTTCGGCCGATGACCACAGCGCTTGGCGCCGACCTGGTCCTCGATGTGAATGGCCGCGGCGCCGAACTTGCACATCGAGCGCACCGTGCGGGCGACGTTGAACGCCGAGGCACCAAAGCCGGTGTCGACATCCACCAGCAGCGGCAGGTCGCACACATCGGTGATCCGGCGAACATCGGTCAGCACGTCGTCCAGCCCGCTGATGCCCAGGTCCGGCAGCCCCAGGGAGCCGGCAGCGACCCCGCCACCGGACAGGTAGATGGCCTTGAACCCGGCGCGCTTGGCCAGCAGCGCATGGTTGGCGTTGATGGCTCCGACTACCTGCAGCGGATGCTCGGCGGCTACGGCGTCGCGAAAACGCTGACCGGGGGTGCTCTTCACAGTCATGACTCACCTCGTGGGCTGTTGTTGTGGGCGTCCTGGTAGTGACGCTCGATATTGCGCTTGGACGCACCGATATGGCGGCGCATCAGGAGTTCGGCCAGCTCGCCGTCACGGTCGGCGATGGCATCGAGTATGCGGTGGTGTTCGGCGAAAGCCTGGCGCGGACGGTTGGGGGTGGCCGAGAACTGGATGCGGTACATGCGCACCAGCTGGTACAGCTCGCCACACAGCATCTTGACCAGGGTCTGGTTGCCGCTGCCCTGGATGATCCGATAGTGAAAGTCGAAATCGCCTTCCTGTTGGTAGTAGCCAAGCCCGGCCTGGAATGCCGCATCGCGCTCGTGGGTATCGAGCACTTGGCGCAGTTCGTCGATCTGGGCCACGCTCATGCGTTCAGCGGCGAGCCTGCAGGCCATGCCTTCGAGCGATTCGCGGATTTCGTACAGCTCGATCAGCTCGGCGTGGTTGAGCGATACCACCCGTGCACCGACATGCGGCACACGCACCAGCAGGCGCTGGCCCTCCAGTCGATGAATGGCCTCGCGCAACGGACCGCGACTGATGCCGTAGGTGCGAGCCAGCTCCGGCTCGGAAATCTTGCTGCCCGGGGCGATATCCCCCTTCACGATGGCCGCCTGGATGCGCCGAAAGACATTCTCTGAAAGCGTTTCGGAATCATCTGCAACCGGTGCGAGGGCCTGGGGCGCTTCCAGCATGATTGTCGACACCTTGTAAGTTGATAGCGCCAAAACTAGCCAAATAAAGGCGCGCAGTCAAAGACAAAAACAACATTGTCGACAATTGTCTAATAACGAACTTACCCCACGCTGCCGCGGTCAGATCGCAGCGCGCTGGCGTCAAGACGTCGGCGTGATAGAATGCCGCGCTTCCCAAGGATTACGGATAGTGTGCCTGTCATCATTTCATGCTGTTGACAGATGAACGAGGCGCTTGCGCCCTGCCCCGAACACAGACAGCACCGCGCCAGGACTATGAGACCCACGTTTTATTCACTGTTGTTCAGCCTCGCCTTGCTGCCGGCGCTTGGCCATGCGGCCGAAAAGACCGTGTACGGCCTGAACGAGTACGCCCGCCTGGGCGATCTTGACCTTGAAGTGGCCGCCAAGCTCGATACCGGCGCCAAGACCGCCTCGCTCAGCGCGCGCGACATCAAGCGCTTCAAGCGCGACGGCGAAAGCTGGGTGCGTTTCTACCTGGCCATCGACGCCGCCCACAAGCACCCCATCGAACGCCCACTGGCCCGCGTGAGCAAGATCAAGCGGCGCGCCGGTGACTACAATCCGGACGAAGGCAAGGCCTACACCGCCCGCCCGGTGATCGAACTGAACATCTGCATGGGCCAGGCCCTGCGCACCATCGAAGTCAACCTCACCGACCGCAGCGCCTTCCAGTTCCCGCTGCTGATCGGCTCCGAGGCACTCAAGCACTTCGACGCGCTGGTCGACCCCAGCCTCAAATACGCGGCCGGCAAACCTGCCTGTGCCACCGAAGCTCCCAAAGTAGAGTAATTCCGATGCGCTCTCTTACCCTGCACCTGAAAGTCCTGATCACCGTCCTGGTGCTGCTGGGCGTGACGGTCACCTGCTACCAGATCTTCATCCTGGGCATCCCGGTAACCGAAGACGAGACCGACGACCTGTGGAACATCGACGCCAAGGTCGAGTTCGTTGCCAGTCCCAAGGACCCGGTAAAGATCCAGATGTTCGTGCCGCCGCTGAACCGCGACTACGTGAGCCTCAACGAGAGCTTCATCTCCAACAACTACGGGGTCAGCGTCAACCGCACCGATGGCAATCGCAAGGTCACCTGGTCGGCTCGCCGCGCCAGCGGCAATCAGACCCTCTACTACCGCCTGGTCCTGACCAAGCGCTACAGCACCGAAAAAGCCAAGATCAAGGGCCCGACCTTCCGTGACAGCCTGGCGGTCGAAGGCCCCGAGAAAATTGCCGCCGAAGCGCTGATGGCACCGATCCGCCAGCACTCTGCCGACGTCGAGACCTTCGTCAGCGAGACCATCAAGCGCGTCAACAACCCCAACGATGACAACGCCAAGCTGCTGCTGGCCGGCGACAACTCCCCCATGAAGAAAGCCCAGGTCATCGACCTGCTGCTGTCGATAGCCCACGTGCCGATGGAAAAGGTCCACACCATCCGCCTGGTTGCCGACACCCCGCAAAGCCCTGAACTATGGCTGCGCAGCTTCAACGGCAACGCCTGGCTGTACTTCAACCCGGAAACCGGCGAACAGGGCCTGCCCAATGACCGCCTGCTGTGGTGGACCGGCGATGAAAACCTGATCACCGTCGATGGCGGCAAGAAGGCCACCGTCACCTTCAGCATGAACAACAGCGAGATGAACGCCATCCGCCTGGCCAAGCTGACCGACGAGAACACCGACGCCGACTTCCTCGAGTACTCCCTGTACGGCCTGCCGCTGCAAACCCAGCAGACCTTCATGATCATGGTGATGATCCCGATCGGCGTGTTGGTCATCCTCGTACTGCGCAACCTGATCGGCATTCAGACCCTCGGCACCTTCACTCCGGTGCTGATTGCCCTGGCCTTCCGCGAAACGCAGTTGGGCTTCGGCATCGTGCTGTTCACGGTGATCACCGCCCTGGGCCTTTCGCTGCGCTCCTATCTTGAACACCTGAAGCTGCAGATGCTGCCGCGCCTGTCGGTGGTGCTGACCTTCGTCGTGGTGCTGATCGCCGCGATCAGCCTGTTCAGCCACAAGCTGGGCCTGGAACGCGGGCTGTCGGTGGCACTGTTCCCGATGGTGATCCTGACCATGACCATCGAGCGCCTGTCGATCACTTGGGAGGAACGTGGCGGCGGCCATGCAATGAAAGTCGCCGTCGGCACCCTGTTCGCAGCCTCCTTGGCGCACCTGCTGATGACCGTGCCGGAAGCCGTGTACTTCGTCTTCACCTTCCCGGCAGTGCTGCTGATCCTGGTGGGCTTCATGCTGGCGATGGGTCGCTACCGCGGCTACCGCCTGACCGAGCTCGTTCGCTTCAAGGCATTCCTGAAGAAGGCTGACGCCTGATGTTCGGACTGATCAAGACGTGGAAAGCCCTGGAGGCCCGGGGCATCATGGGTATCAACCGGCGCAACGCGGACTATGTCCTGAAGTACAACAAGCGCCACCTGTACCCGATCGTCGACGACAAGATCATCACCAAGGAGCGCGCACTGGCGGCCGGCATCCATGTGCCGGAGATGTACGGCATCATCGAAACCGAAAAAGAGATCGAGAAGCTCGACGAGATCATCGGCGGGCGCAGCGACTTCGTCATCAAGCCGGCGCAGGGCGCTGGCGGCGATGGCATCCTGGTGGTCGCCGACCGCTTCGAGGACCGTTACCGCACGGTCTCGGGCAAGATCATCAGCCATGAGGAAATCGAGCACCAGATCTCGAGCATCCTCACCGGGCTGTATTCGCTGGGCGGGCACCGCGACCGCGCCCTGATCGAGTACCGCGTCACCCCGGACCAGATCTTCAAGAGCATCAGCTACGAAGGTGTACCCGACATCCGCATCATCGTGCTGATGGGCTACCCGGTGATGGCCATGTTGCGCCTGCCGACCCGCCAGTCCGGCGGCAAGGCCAACCTGCACCAGGGCGCGATCGGGGTCGGCGTGGACCTCGCCACCGGCGTCACCCTGCGCGGCACCTGGCTGAACCGGATCATCAGCAAACACCCGGACACCACCAACGCAGTGGATGGCGTGCAGTTGCCGAACTGGGACGGTTTCATGAAGCTGGCTGCCAGCTGCTACGAGCTGTGCGGGCTGGGCTACATCGGCGTGGACATGGTGCTGGACCAGGACAAAGGCCCGCTGATCCTTGAGCTCAACGCCCGCCCCGGCCTTAACATCCAGATCGCCAATGACTGCGGCCTGACCCAGCGTACCCACGCCATCGAGGCGCATATCGAGGCGCTGGCCAAGGACGGCATCAGCGAAGATGCCGAGACCCGGGTGCGAGTGGCTCAGGGGCTGTTCGGGCACGTCGTCCAGCAATGATGCCAGGACAGGCCGTCCCTGCAGGGGCGGCCTGCTCCAACTGGTGCTAGGCACTTTTCCTACAGCGGCCTACAATCCCCGTCCTTGATTTTCATCGCCGTCCATTCCGATGCCGACCTGTACGCTGCACCCCCTGCCCTACCAACCCGACCCTGCGCACTACTTCAGCCGCTTGCGCCTGGCCCCCGGCGCCATCCTGCTCGACAGCGCCCGCCCGGTCGCCGAGCGCGGGCGCTTCGACCTGTTCAGTGCCTGGCCACTGCAACAACTGCAAGCGCAGGACGGCGAAAGCGGTGAACACTATCTGCAGCGGCTGCGCCAGGCCCTGGCAGGACTCGGCGAGGCTACACTGCCCGACGATAGCGAACTGCCGTTCGCCGGCGGACTGATCGGCTACCTGAGCTATGACTTCGGCAGGCGCCTGGAGCATCTACCGCAGCAGGCGACAGACGACCTCGGCCTGCCCGATGCGCAACTGGGCCTGTACGCCTGGGCCGCCATCACCGACCACCAACTGCGCACCTGCCAATTGGTGTTCCATCCCGCCTTGGCCGACAGCGAACGCCAGCGCCTGATCCGCCTGTTCGAGGAGGATGACGCGCCACTCAGCGGAACCTTCAAGCTGCTGTCTCCAATGCAGGGCGATCTTCGTGCCGAGCAGTACCACGCAGCCTTCGATCAGGTACAACGCTATATCCACGCCGGCGACTGCTACCAGATCAACCTCACCCAGCGCTTTCGCGCCCCCTGCCAGGGCGATCCGTGGCACGCCTACCAGGCGCTGCGCAGCGCCTGCCCGACGCCCTTCTCGGGCTTCCAGCAACTGAGTCCCGACAGCGCACTGCTGAGCTTTTCGCCGGAGCGCTTCATCCGCGTCAGCCAGGGCGACGTCGAGACCCGCCCGATCAAGGGCACCCGACCACGCTCGACAGACCCGGAGCAAGACCTGCGCAACGCCCGCGAGCTGCAAGCCAGCACCAAGGACCGCTCGGAGAACCTGATGATCGTTGACCTGTTGCGCAACGACATCGGCCGTACCTGCGAGATCGGCTCGGTGAAGGTGCCGGAGCTGTTCAGCCTCGAGAGCTACCCCAACGTCCACCACCTGGTCAGCAGCGTCACCGGGCGCCTGGCCGCCGACAAGGATGCACTGGACCTGATCGCCGGCAGTTTTCCCGGCGGCTCGATCACCGGGGCTCCGAAGATCCGTGCCATGCAGATCATCGATGAACTGGAGCCGACACGCCGGGCCCTGTACTGCGGCTCGCTGCTATACATCGACGTGCGCGGCGAGATGGACAGCTCGATCGCCATCCGCAGCCTGCTGGTCAAGGAGGGTCAGGTCAGTTGCTGGGGCGGTGGCGCGGTGGTGGCTGATTCGGCGTGGGAGGCCGAGTACGAGGAGTCGATCGCCAAAGTGCGGGTGCTGATGGAGACCTTGCAGGGGCTATAGCCGATGATCCGCCCGCAAAGCGGGCGTCACCTATTCGAGCCCGTCTACCCCGCCATTTTTTGTTACCATCGACCCATTACGAGCGCACAGCGCCATACACACGATGGAAACCGCCTGATGAGCCAACCCTTCGACGTCGCCGCCCTGGCCGCGACCTATGCCAGCAAGTCCCCGCAGGACATTCTCAAGCTCGCCTTCGAACACTTCGGCGACGACCTGTGGATCTCCTTCAGCGGTGCCGAGGACGTGGTGCTGGTCGACATGGCCTGGAAGCTGAACAAGCAAGTCAAGGTGTTCAGCCTCGACACCGGTCGCCTGCACCCGGAAACCTACCGCTTCATCGACCAGGTTCGCGAGCAGTACAACCTGCCGATCGAGATCCTCAGCCCGGACCGCGCCAAGCTCGACCCATTCGTCAAGGAAAAGGGCCTGTTCAGCTTCTACAAGGATGGCCATGGCGAATGCTGTGGCATCCGCAAGATCGAGCCGCTGCGTCGCAAGCTGGCCACCGTCAGCGCCTGGGCAACCGGCCAGCGCCGCGATCAGAGCCCTGGCACCCGCAGCCAGGTTGCAGCACTGGAGATCGATTCGGCATTCTCGACGCCCGAACGCACCCTGTACAAGTTCAACCCTCTGGCACAGATGAGCAGCGCGGAAGTCTGGGGTTATATCCGCATGCTCGAGCTGCCGTACAACAGCCTGCATGAGCGCGGCTTCATCAGCATCGGCTGCGAACCTTGCACCCGCCCGGTGCTGCCGAACCAGCACGAGCGCGAGGGGCGCTGGTGGTGGGAGGAGTCGACGCAGAAGGAATGCGGATTGCACGCGGGCAACCTGATCAGCAAGGCCTGAAAACAAACGGGGCAAGCCCGCGCCTACACAAGACCTGTAGGCGCGGGCTCGCCCCGCGACGGCGCCGCAACGTGGCCCCTGCTTCATGCCAACTCAGTGCACGGGTAACTCAACCCCTTCAAACAGCTCTTCGAGCTCCTGCTTGTTGTGGCACTGGATGGCCTTGGCCATCACTTCGCGGGTCAGGTGCGGTGCGAACTTCTCGATGAAATCGCACATGAAGCCACGCAGGAAGGTGCCACGGCGGAAGCCGATCTTGGTGATGCTGGCTTCGAACAGCTCGCTCGCATCCAGGCACACCAGGTCGCTGTCGAGCTTCGGATCGACCGCCATCTTCGCGACGATACCCACGCCCAGACCGAGGCGCACGTACGTCTTGATCACGTCGGCGTCTGCGGCGGTGAACACCACCTTCGGCGTCAGGCCGCGATGGTTGAACGCCTCATCGAGCTTGGAGCGGCCCGTGAAACCGAACACATAGGTGACGATCGGGTACTCGGCCACCGCTTCGAGGGTCAGCTTCGGCAGCTTGGTCAGCGGATGCCCCTGGGGCACCACCACGCAACGATTCCATTTGTAGCACGGCATCATGATCAGATCGCCGAACAGCTCCAGCGCCTCGGTAGCGATTGCGAAATCGACAGTGCCGTCAGCGGCCATCTCGGCGATCTGCATCGGCGAGCCCTGGTGCATGTGCAGGGATACTTCGGGGTACTGCTTGATGAAGTTGCTGATCACCGGAGGCAGGGCATAACGGGCCTGGGTGTGGGTGGTCGCGATGGACAGCGTGCCCTTTTTCTCGTTGGAGAACTCCTGGGCAATCTGCTTGATGCTTTCGACCTTGCGCAGGATCTCGCCAGCAGTGGTGATGATGCGCTCGCCCGCCGGGGTGACGCGGGTCAGGTGCTTGCCGCTGCGGGCGAAGACTTCTACGCCCAGTTCATCCTCGAGGAGACGGATCTGCTTGCTGATCCCGGGCTGAGACGTGTACAAGCTCTGCGCAGTCGCGGAGACGTTGAGGTCGTGGTGCGCTACTTCCCAGATATAGCGCAGTTGTTGAAGCTTCATAGATTCCCCTCGAATCAGCGGTAGGTCACCGGCTGCTGGCAGCAACGATTTATAACTATATTAGTGGTAAGAGAAATAAATCTAGAACTATTTTGTTACACCCCAAGGAAAAGACCTACCGCCAGCATCAGACTTTCCTACGCCCCAAATGCTGTGCCAACGGCACCATGTACACCGGCACCGGGGACAGCTGCAGCAGCCGCACCGCTGTGCGACCAATCGGTACATCGACACCCGCGCCCTCGGCGTGACTGCCGAAGATCAACAGGTCGACCGCCAGGCGCTGGGCCTGCTCCAGAATCACTTGCGCCGGATCGCCCTGGCGCACTCGCACGGCCTTGATCACCGCCAGATCGGCCGCCTCGCCCAATTCCTCACGAAAATTTTCCAGCACCTGCTGCTCGATGTTGGCCATCACCGTATTGACCCCTTGGGAGTGAAGGCGGTCGAGGGTCTGCTCATCGAGATAGCTTTGCAGCAACGACTCGGCGAACTGGCCCATGGGTTCGACGGCGTGGATCACGTACAACTCTGCGTTGAAGGTCCGCGCCAAGGCCAGGGCGTGTTGCATGACGAAGGGCGCATACACGCCGAGATCGGTGGCGTACAGCATGGAACGGATCATTCGGCCTCCTCCACTGCCGCGGGGGCAGAGCAAGCTACAGCTTAGCAGTGCCGTGGAGAGCCGCTTCGCCGTCCGGCGCAGCGGCCAGCCATAGGCTTCAGCCCGCGCAGTTGCGCCGGTCGATGAACGCCAGCGCCTGGTACAGCGCCTCCATCTTCGGCAAGTGGCAACCGGCCTCGCGAGCACGGGCCAGGGGCTCGCCGTAGATCACCTGCAACTCCAGCGGCCGCTGCTGAGCGTGATCGTGGTACATGCTCGGCCAGTAGTCAGGCATCTGCTCGGTGACCCGGAACAGGTGCTCGGCATAGCCCTCCGGCAGGATATGCCCGCAGGCCCGTGCGCCCTCGACCACTTCGGCCATCAGCCCGCGAACCAGCGCGCGGCTGTCGGGATCAGTCATCAGAGGCGTCGTGCTGGCCTGCAGCAACACCGACAGGCCGTTGTACGGCACATTCCACACCAGCTTCTGCCAGCGCGCTTGAGCGAGGTTGTCCATTGGCTGCGAGTCGACGCCCGCCGCGCGGAACAATTCGGCGCCCTCGGCGACGATGGCTGCGCCGCGGTCATCGCTGGGACCGCTGTGGTAACCCAGGTTGACCGCGCCAAGCGCCTGGTGGCGGATCACCCCGGGCGCTTCACGGTTCACACAGATAAAGCACAGCCCCCCGAGCAGGTGCATGTCGTCGCGCAACGCGCCACGCAACTGCTCCTCGACGCCCAGGCCATTCTGCAGCAACACCACCCTGGCACCGGGCGCAGCCGCCTGGACGATCAGCGGCGCCAATTCGGCGTTGCTGGTGGCCTTGGTGCCGATCAGCAACCAGTCGCACGGCGGCATGTCGCTGGCCGAGGCATAAGCCTGGACGTCCATCTGCAACTCCCCGTGCACAGCGCTGCGCAGCGTAAGCCCGTGCTCATGCACCACGCCATATTCGCTGCGCAGCAGAAAGTGCACGTCAAAACCGGCACGCGCCAGCATCAGCCCATAGAAGCCACCGATGGCACCGCTACCGATGATGCCGATGCGTTTGTTACGAGGATCCATACCGCTCTCCTGTCGAAGCGATGACTGTCTGTCCGATTTTTTACAGCGAATCAGCCGGTTTGCGATCCTTCACTATACTCAGGCGATAAAGGTCAAATAATCGACACGGAGTCGACGATGTGTGGATTTCTGCCTCACCCTGACGGGATTCCGCTCGAGCTGAATCTTCGCCCGTCTCCCAGCCTGTTCCGTCGGCACCTGCATACCCTGGGGCTTGGCGGCATCGCTTGCAACCACCCGCGTGCCTACCGTCGCGGCACTGCGGTGGAAGTGGTCATTCCCTCACTGGGTGCACAAGCGCGTTATGCCGGTTATGTTGCCTGGTGCCAGCAGCTGGATGCAGGCTACCGCGTGGGCATCGCCTTCACCGACGACCAGGCCCTGTTCGGCGCGCGCATGGGTGAGCAGGTTTGCCATATTCATCATTATTGCCAAGTGCACCAGCAACATGACCTGCACGGCGAACAGGCGCAGGTGCTGGCGCAGCAGTGGATCGCCCAGCATGGCGCCGAATTTTCCGAAGCAGCGCTGGTGGGCGAACACCCCCTGATGTCGACCCCCTCGGCGAGCCCCCTGCGCGATCCTTGTATCGCGATCGGCCTGCAAGGCAGCTCGCGCACGGCCAGGGCACCTTTTCAGCGCTGACGGCCCCCTGCCCATTGTCGCGCCCGATGTAACGCGCTAAGGTTCGGCTCCCCGCTGCGAACAATCTGCTGCTGGGCCGCACGGGGTTTGCTGGCGGCCGGCACCCGTGACCTGACGAGTAACACGATGGCTGATTTACCGATCGATGACCTCAACGTTGCCTCCAACGAGACCCTGATCACCCCCGATCAGCTGAAGAAAGAGATTCCCCTCAGCGCCAAGGCCCTGCAGACCGTGACTGCCGGCCGTGAAGTGGTGCGCAACATCCTCGACGGCAAGGACCATCGCCTGTTCGTCGTGATCGGCCCCTGCTCGATCCACGACATCAAGGCCGCCCACGAGTACGCCGATCGCCTCAAGGTACTGGCCGAAGAAGTCTCCGACACCCTCTATCTGGTCATGCGGGTGTATTTCGAGAAGCCTCGTACCACCGTCGGCTGGAAAGGCTTGATCAACGATCCGTACCTGGATGACTCGTTCAAGATCCAGGACGGCCTGCACATTGGTCGCCAATTGCTGCTGGACCTGGCCGAGAAGGGTCTGCCGACCGCGACCGAAGCCCTCGACCCGATCTCCCCGCAATACCTGCAGGACCTGATCAGCTGGTCGGCCATCGGTGCCCGTACCACCGAATCGCAAACCCACCGTGAAATGGCCTCGGGCCTGTCTTCGGCAGTCGGCTTCAAGAACGGCACCGACGGCGGCCTGACCGTGGCGATCAACGCCCTGCAGTCGGTGTCCAAGCCCCACCGCTTCCTGGGCATCAACCAGGAAGGCGGCGTGTCGATCGTCACCACCAAAGGCAACGCCTACGGCCACGTGGTGCTGCGTGGCGGCAACGGCAAACCCAACTACGATTCGGTCAGCGTTGCCCTGTGCGAACAGGATCTGGCCAAGGCCAAGATCAAGGCCAACATCATGGTCGACTGCAGCCACGCCAACTCCAACAAGGATCCGGCCCTGCAACCGCTGGTGATGGAGAACGTCGCCAACCAGATTCTGGAAGGCAACCAGTCGATCATCGGCCTGATGGTCGAAAGCCACCTGAACTGGGGCTGCCAGGCCATCCCGAAAAACCTGGAAGACCTGCAATACGGTGTTTCGGTGACCGACGCCTGCATCGACTGGGCCGCCACCGAGAAGAGCCTGCGCAGCATGCACGCCAAGCTCAAGGACGTGCTGCCCAAGCGCCAGCGCGGCTGATACGCACCAACGAAAACGCCGGGCATCTGCCCGGCGTTTTCGTTGGTGCGGTGTCGATTCAGGCCTTGGTCGAATGGCGCTGCTGGCGTTCCATGTAACGCTCGACATATGAGCATGATGGAATGACGGTGTAGCCCATCTGCTCGGCGTACTCAAGGGCCTTTTCAGTCAGGGCCGCGGCGATACCGCGACCGCGCAGGGCGTTGGGAACGAAGGTGCGATAGATATCCAGCGTCTGCTTGCCCAGGTCCATGTACGTCAGGTAGGCACGATGACCGTCCACATTGGTCTCGAACTGATGACCAGCCTGGTCATGGTGGATGGTCAGCGCTTCACTCATCACTACTCCTCGCAGGTCTTTTGGCAGACCTTTGCCTTGACCGATGGTTTATCCGGCGGAGGAACCTCAACGCCACTCATGCCCCTTGGACCGTGGTCCATCAGCAATCGTTCGACGCCCGGGACACCCAAATAGTAGGCGTGCAACGCGGGATTGCTCAAGGTGCACAGGGCTAAAAATTCCATGAAAGCGGGTTGGGCCGCCGGCGCCGGTCGACACCAAACAGCCTGCCGGATGTTCTACGGGTTAAGACGTTTGAGGACCGTGAAAGTCACCCTTAGTTCAACAAAAAGTTTCCTTGGCACAATCGCTTGCGGCCGATTTGCATGGCCTTCACACTTTCTTTACAAACCCCGTCACACGCGGCCCCTGGCAACATTTTTTTTGCAGTTCTTGCGCTCTGTCAGTTTACTTACTACAAGTAATGGGTACTATGTACGCCGGCCAGTTTCTCTTTTCCGAGAGATGGCTATTTAATAGAAAGTCCTTGAAGGGGAACACGATGAACAACGTTCTGAAATTCTCTGCTCTGGCTCTGGCCGCAGTTCTGGCTACCGGTTGCAGCAGCGTATCCAAAGAAACCGAAGCTCGTCTGACTGCGACTGAAGACGCAGCAGCTCGCGCTCAAGCCCGTGCTGACGAAGCCTACCGTAAGGCTGACGACGCTCTGGCAGCCGCTCAGAAGGCTCAGCAGACCGCTGACGAAGCCAACGAGCGCGCTCTGCGTATGCTGGACAAAGCCAGCCGCAAGTAATAATCCTCACGGATTGTTATGGAGCCGGCCCACTTGTGGGCCGGCTTTTTTATTGCCCGAAGAACGCCCCTTCTCCACGCCACTCCCGTCACCCGAAAACAAAAAGGCCCGCACGATGGCAGGCCTTTCGGTTCACGCAGGCGAGGGCTTACTGTAGCTCTGGCGGGATGCTCGACACCATCGGTGCGGCACCCTGGCCATTCACCGGGACGGCGATTTCGACCGGCATGCCATCCTCGGCGGCCACCACGTCACGAACCATGTCCCAGTTCATGCGCAGGTTGTTGGCCAGGTCTTCACGCTTGAGCAGCGCATTGATGACGGCCGTATGTTTGTCGACCACCGACGGGTTGCCATGGTCGTCCAACGGCGTGTGAGCTTCGAGATAGACTTTGCCACCACTCACACCGAACTTGTAAGGCTCGTTGATGATCCGCACCGGGGTGCCCACCGGCACCATCTTGGAGAGTGCCACAACATTGTTGTTGAGCATGCGGAAGCAGCCATGGCTGGTGCGCATGCCGATGCCGAACTTCTTGTTCGAGCCGTGGATCAGGTAGCCCGGCAGGCCCAGGGTGAACTTGAACGGACCCAGCGGGTTATCCGGGCCAGCCGGCACGACGGCAGGCAGGATATCGCCGTCAGCGGCATGTTCGGCGCGAATCGAGGCCGGCGGCGTCCAGGTCGGGTTTGGTGTCTTGGCGGTGATCTTGGTGACCGCGATCGGCGAACCCCAGCCTTCACGACCGATCCCCAACGGGAAGGTGTGCACCACGTTCTCGCCTTTCGGATAGTAGTACAGGCGGTACTCGGCCAGGTTGATGACGATCCCCTCGCGTGGCCCGGGTGGCAGGACGTAACGGGTCGGCAGGATGATTTCGGTACCGGCGCCAGGCAACCAGGGATCGACGCCAGGGTTCGCGGCGATCATCTCCAGGTAACCCAGGTCGTTGGCGGTGCCGATGTCGGCGAAGGTGTCTTCGTACTTGGCCTTGATCGTCCGGACCTGGCCGACGACGTCTTCGCCGGGCGGTGGCAATGGCAGCTCCAGCGCGACGGCAGGGCCGGTCAGCAGCAAGGCGGCCAGGGACAGGCAACGGGTGACGGCGGGAAAGCGCGGCAACATCCGGTAAATCCTTCGAAAGAGGGTTCAAGACATTCGATTGTACACCCGCCCGGATTCAAGCGGGAGGCATCGGCAGGCGTTGCAAGGGTTACAAATGATGAAAGGTGAGCTCAGAGCTCCGGCCACACCGGACGCGTACCCCGCCGCTGGGCATCGAGAATGGCCCGGCATAGCGGGCACAGGCGTTCGTCGCGATAGACCGCGCGCTCGACCGACGACCAGCGCGGCTGCGCCGGAAGCAAGCCGCCACACAAGGTGCGGTCGACCGGAGCGCCCAGTTCGAGCTGGCGGGCGGCGAGATGGACACGGACTTCCTGGCAGGCGAACAGGTCGAGCTGCTCGTCGGGCTCGATCAATTGGTAGGCATACAGGGACCAGGCGGGGCGTGGCATCGGGGGCACTCGAAACGGGGGGCGCAACATTAGCCGAAAGCGGCCCCCGATAAAAGCGTCAGAGCAAGGGTTTTATCGTCGGCCAGGCATTATCGAGCAAGCGCTGCTGGGCGCCCTCGGCCGGATGGATGCCATCGGCCTGCATCATCTCCGCCACCCCACCTATGCCCTCCAGAAAGAACGGCACCAAGGCCACCTTCTTTTCCTTCGCCAACTGCTCATAGACCTGGGCGAACGCGGTGGTGTAGCGCACGCCATAATTCGGTGGCAAGCGCATGCCGAGCAACACCACTTTGGCGCCGGCCTCACGGGAGCGATCGATCATCGAGGCAAGATTTTGTTGCAATTGTTGTGGAGGTTGCCCACGCAGCCCGTCGTTCCCGCCCAACTCCAGCACCACCAGATCAGGCTTGTGCGCTGCAAGCAGCGCCGGCAGCCGCGCCTGGCCACCTGCACTGGTGTCGCCACTGATCGAGGCATTGACCACATGGTCGGTGAAACCCTCGTCCTTCAGGCGTTGCTCCAGGAGCGCGACCCATCCCTGGCGGGTATCCAGGCCAAAACCGGCACTGATACTATCGCCGACAACCAGCAACGTTCCCGCCGCCGCGCCCTGGGCCAGGCAACACAGGGCCAGACCGGCACTCAACCACCACATTCGCATCGGATTCTCCATGGGCCCCAGCATTCTCGTTGCGCAGAACCTTAGCAAAGTGGTCCCCAGCGCGGAAGGCGACCTCACCATCCTCCACCCGCTTTCTCTCGACCTCGACCAGGGCGACAGCCTGGCCATCGTCGGTGCATCCGGCTCGGGCAAGTCGACCCTGCTCGGCCTGCTCGCAGGCCTTGACCGCCCCAGTGATGGCAGTGTCGTGCTCGCCGGCCACGACCTTGGCCCCCTGGACGAAGACCAGCGCGCACGGGTGCGTGCCGAACACGTCGGTTTCGTGTTCCAGTCGTTCCAGTTGCTCGACAGCCTCAATGCCCTGGAAAACGTCATGCTGCCCCTGGAGCTGGACGGTCGCCGCGACGCCCGCGAGCAGGCCCGCACCCTGCTCGAACGGGTCGGCCTGGGCCAGCGCCTGAGCCACACCCCACGCCAGTTGTCCGGCGGCGAGCAGCAACGGGTGGCGATTGCCCGTGCGTTCGCGGCGCACCCGGCAGTACTGTTCGCCGACGAGCCCACCGGCAATCTCGACAGCCATACCGGCGAGCGCATCAGCGACCTGCTGTTCGAGCTCAACAAGGAACGCGGCACCACCTTGGTGCTGGTGACCCATGACGAGCGGCTGGCCAAGCGCTGCCGTCGCCTGATCCGCCTGGACGCCGGACGCCTGGTGGCGCCCCTGGAGCCATGATGACCCGCCTGCCGTTCATGCGCCTGTGCGCCCTGGCCCTGCGCCAACTGCTGCGTGACGCCCGCGCAAGTGAAGTGCGAGTACTGTTCTTCGCGCTCCTGGTGGCCGTCGCCGCCAGCACCGCCATTGGTTACTTCGGCGCCCGCCTCAACGGTGCCATGCAATTGCGGGCCAGCGAATTCCTCGCTGCTGACCTTGTGCTGCAAGGGTCGTCCGCCGCCCAGGCGGCGCAGATCGATGCCGGTACTTCGCGTGGCCTGACCCACGCCCGCGTGGTGGAGTTCACCAGCGTGGTGGCCGCCGATGCCGGTATCCAGTTGTCGAGCATCAAGGCCATCGACCCGGCCTATCCACTGCGTGGCCAACTGCGCAGCGCCGCCACGCCCTATGGCAGCGAGACGCCCGGCGGGGGGCCGGCGGCCGGCGAAGCCTGGGTCGAGGCGCGCCTGTTGGCGGCACTGGGGCTGACACTGGGCGACAGCATCGACGTCGGCATGAAGACCCTGCGCATGACCCGCGTGCTGACCTACGAACCGGATCGCGCCGGCAACTTCTACAGCCTCACCCCACGCGTGCTGATGAACATCGCAGACCTGGACGCCACCGGTGTGATCCAGCCAGGAAGCCGTGTCACCTATCGCGACCTGTGGCGCGGCGAGCCGGACACCCTGGTGCAATATCGCCAGGCGGTGGAGAAGGATCTTGCCGCCAACCAGCGGCTGCTCGACACCCGTGACGGCAACCGCCAGATCGGCGGCGCCCTGGGTCGCGCCGAACGCTACCTGAACATGGCCAGCCTGGTCGCGGTGCTGCTGGCCGGTGTGGCCGTGGCGCTGTCGGCCAGTCGCTATGCCGCCCGCCGCCTGGACGCCAGCGCCCTGCTGCGCTGCCTGGGGCTGTCACGACACCAGGCGCTGGGCCTGTACTCGCTGCAACTGGCGATGCTGGGGCTGGTGGCGGCGCTCGCCGGCGCCCTGCTTGGCTGGCTCGCGCAACTGGGTCTGTTCGCCCTCCTGCAGGGGCTGCTGCCCAGTACCGTTCCGCCGGGCGGCATCGCCCCGGCACTGGCTGGCATCGGCACCGGCCTGGTGGCGCTGGCCGGCTTCGCCCTGCCTCCGCTCGCCGCTCTGGGCCGGGTACCGCCCTTGCGCGTGCTGCGCCGTGACCTGCTGCCGGTACCGCCCAGCAGTTGGCTGGTCTATGGCGCCGCATTGTTCGCCCTTGGCCTGATCATGTGGCGCCTGAGCCTGGACCTGCTGCTGACCTTCGCCCTGCTCGGCGGCGGCCTGATCGCCGCGCTGCTGCTTGGTGGCCTGCTACTGCTGGGCCTGCGCAGCCTACGCCGGTTGCTGGTCGGCTCGCCGCTGCCCTGGCGCCTGGGGCTGGGTCAGTTGCTGCGCCATCCGCTGGCAGCCGCCGGCCAGGCGTTGGCCTTCGGCTTGATCCTGCTGGCCATGGCCCTGGTCGCGCTACTGCGCGCCGAGCTGCTGGACAACTGGCAGGCGCAACTACCCAAGGATGCCCCCAACCACTTCGCGCTGAACATCCTGCCAGACGAGCGCGAACCCTTTGCCCAGCGCCTGCGCGAGGTCAATGCCACCTCGGCGCCGCTGTACCCAGTGATCCCCGGGCGCCTCACCCATATCAACGATCAGCCGGTACAGCAGCTGGTGAGCAAGGAATCTACGGGCGATCGTGCCGTGCAGCGCGACCTGAGCCTGACCTGGGCCGCCGAACTGCCCCAGGGCAATGCCTTGAGCGAAGGCGATTGGTGGCAGACGCCCCCGGCGACCGACGGGCCACCCGCGGTATCGGTAGAAGCCGAGCTGGCCGCAAGCCTCAAGCTCAAACTGGGTGACCTGCTGACCTTCGACATCGGCGGCGAGCACCGCCAGGCACGGGTCAGCAGCCTGCGTACGGTGCACTGGGACAGCTTCCAGCCGAACTTCTACATGATTTTCCAGCCCGGCACCTTGCAAGGCCTGCCCGCCACCTACCTGACCAGCTTCTACCTCGCGCCGGGCCACGATAACGACGTGGTCGCCCTGTCGCGGGCGTTTCCGGCGGTGACCATCCTCCAGGTCGATGCGCTGCTGGGGCAACTGCGCAGCATCCTCGCCCAGGTCACCTTGGCGGTGGAGTACGTACTGCTGTTCGTGCTCGCGGCGGGCCTTGCCGTGTTGTTCGCCGGCCTGCAGGCCACCCTGGACGAGCGTATCCGCCAAGGCGCGCTACTGCGCGCCCTGGGCGCCGGCCGTGCGCTACTGGTCAAGGCCCGGCGCATCGAGTTCGGCCTGCTTGGCGCCGCCAGCGGCCTGCTCGCTGCCCTGGGCTGCGAACTGATCACCTGGGCCCTGTACCGCTATGCCTTCGACCTGCACTGGGCGCCGCATCCGTGGCTGCTGGTACTGCCCGTGCTGGGCGCGGTCCTGGTCGGCGGGGCCGGTGTGTTCGGCACCCGGCGAGCACTCAATGCAACGCCACTGAGCGTTCTGCGCGAGACCTGAGCCGACGGCGCATGCTCGCCGTGCCTGTGAGCACGGTGAGCACGGTGAGCAGCACCATCGGCGCGCCCACCAACCATGCCAACTGGCTCACATCCAAATGCGGCCAGTGGCTGGCAAGAAAGCCATACGCCGCACCGCTGACCATCTGCAGGAAGAAGAACTGACCGGTGGACAGTCCGATATCCCGCGGCACACAACGCAGCAGCCCTGCCTGGGTCGCCGGAATCACCATGCCAGTGCTCAACAGGATTGTCATCATCGGAACCACGAACGCTCCCGCCACCGGCCCTGCCAGGTGAACGGCCAACCACAGGCCAACCCAGCCGACAGTACCGACAGCGGCCCCGACCGCCAGGATCAGCGCCAGGTCATGCTGGCGACTCAGGCGCCGGGCCAGAAAGCTGCCGGTGACATAACCCAGTGCACAGATGGCGATCAGCGCGCCGTATTCGGATGCGCTGAACCCCAGGACAACCTGGAAGGCGTAGGACGATGAAGACAGGAAGCCGAAGTAGCTCATCCAAACCAGGCTAATGCAGGCTGCATGAAAAACGAACGCAGCGTTGCCCAGGTTGCGTCCGTACACCCGCAGCACCAGGCCCGGAGTAACGCCCTGGCCTGTCCCCGGCAGCCTCGGCACCAGGCGCCAGAACACCAGCAGTACCAGCAGGTTGAATGCCCCCACCAGCCCCAGAATCCCGCGCCAGCCAAACGGCGGCAGCAACGCGCCACCCAGCAACGGCGCCAGGCACGGGGTGATGGCGATGGCCGAAGCCAGCGTGGTGAGAATGCCCATGCGCTCGCGCTCGGTGAACACCTCGCGCACCACCATACGGGTGGTCACCGTGCCGACGCAGCCGCCCAATGCTTGCAGCAGGCGGCCGATCATGAAGGGCAGGAAGGACGTGGCGCTGGCCGCAAGCCCGGTACCGCACGCTGCCAGCAGCAGCCCGCCCAGTTGTACTGCCCGCGGGCCGTAGCGATCACACAGCAGCCCGGCCAGCACCATCGACAGCGCATAGCCGACCATGTACATCACCAGTGTGCTCTGCACCTGGCCAAGGCCAACCTGCAACTGCTCGGCCAGTTGCGCCGAGGCCGGCACCATGATGCCCAGCCCGACCTGCGGCACTACCACTGCGGCCAGCAAGGCCACTGACAATCCGGGCCGGTTCATGGCTGCACCCGCAAGGCAAAAGACAATCGGACGGGCGAACGCAGCCCCACCGCTATACACATGATTCGATGTTCCTTGAATGAAGGTCAGGAGGTCCTGCAGGTACGACGCAAAGGCTCTGCGTCACGCGATTGAGGTTAGGGGCGGCGCTGCATAAGATGAAGGCCCATTAGGCCTTCCCGAATATGGACCACTATGGCCAGAGGCAAACAAGCCATTGCCCTCGATCTCGCCCTGCCGTTCGAGCTGTCTGCCGGTAGCGCTACCGGCAAGCACCGGCTGCTGCATGGATTTCTCCAGGAGCTGGTGGTCAGCGGCCATCTGCCACCCGGCACCCTGCTGCCCTCCACACGCACGTTGGCACAGCGCTGGGGCGTGGCGCGTGGCACGCTGGAGGCGGTGTTCGAGCAGCTCAAGCTGGAAGGCTTCATCGAGCGGCGCCAGGGCGCAGGGTCGCAGGTCACCTTGCAACTGCCCGATACCCTGATCGCATCCGGCAACCCGGCCGGCCAGGCGTCGCTACCTCGGCCGATGCCCGACCCGCAGTCGGTGCAGGCGCAGGTGCAAGCGCGGGTCCCCTTCGTCGCCCGCCTGCCCGACCCGAACTTGCTGGAGCAGCCTCTTTTTCCGGCACGCCTGGACGGCGCCGGCCTGCTTGAAAGCCTCCCTGCGCAGGGTGACCCAAGCCTGCGCCAGGCCATCGCAGCGCACTTGAAGCTCTATCGGGGTATCGACTGCGAGGCGGATGACATCCTGGTCACCCACGGCATTCGTCACACCCTCGACCTGTTCAGCCGCGTGCTGCCCAAGCACCGAGCGCTCGCCGTTGAGGACCCAGGCTATGCCTGGGCCAGGCGGATTTTCGAGCGTTCGGGGCACAGGCTGTTCAGCACGCCGCTCGACGAACAGGGCCTGCGCGTCGATGCCCTTGCCGACCATGAAACACTCGGGGCGGTACAGGTTACACCCGCCCATCAAGCGCCACTGGGCATCTGCATGAGCGTCGAACGCCGCCAGGCCCTGCTCGACTGGGCGCAGGCACGGGACGCGATAATCATCGAGGACGATTACGACAGCGAGTACAACTATGCGAGTGCACCGCTGCCGGCGATCAAGGCGATCGACCACCACGACCAAGTGCTGTTCTGCGGCAGTTTCAACAAGACCTTGTTCAGTAACCTGCGCCTGGGCTTTGCCGTGGTTCCCCGGCGCCTGCACGCCGAAATGCTGGACACGCTGACGATCTCCGGGCAGGCGCCTGGCGCCCTCGGCCAGCGGGCGCTGGAGCAGATGCTCGGCAACGGCCAGTATGCACGCCACCTGCGCATTGCCCGGCAGACCTACCAGCAGCGCCGCGACCTGCTCATCGACAGGCTGCGCCGGCACACTGAGGTGCGGATTGTCGGCGAGCAGTCAGGGCTGCATTTCATCCTCTGGTTGCCTGAAGGCTGCAACGAACAGCAATTTTGCCAACAGGCCCACGAGCAGGGCCTGATGCTTCAGCCGCTCGGACTGTTCACCCGTGAACATGCCTGGCCGGCGGGCGTACTGGTGGGTTACGCCTCGTTGAGCGAGGCGCAGATTGCGGTGGCGGGGGACACATTGGGGCGGCTGTACCTGAATGCGCTCACTGGGCGCCGTAGTGGATGCGATTGATGTACCAGGTCGCTTCACCCGTGGGCGTTTGCACCAGCACCTCATCGCCCTCTTCTTTTTTCAGCAGCGCACGGGCCATGGGCGAGTCGATGGAAATGTAGTCGTTACGGCCATAGATCTCGTCGTAACCGACGATGCGAAACGTCAGGGTTTCGCCGTCGTCGTTCTCGATCTCGACCCAGGCACCGAAGAACACCTTGCCTTCCTGCTCCGGGGAATAGGCGACGACTTTCACATCCTCGAGGCGCTTGCGCAGGTAGCGGACCCGCCGATCGATCTCGCGCAGCAATTTCTTGTTGTACTGGTAATCGGCGTTTTCGCTGCGATCCCCCAGCGACGCAGCCCAGGTCACCTTCTGGGTGATCTCGGGGCGGTAGACGCGCCACAGGTGATCCAGCTCCTTCTTGAGGGCTTCATGACCTTCGGTGGTGATGATGTTGGTACTCAAACCGCTTGCTCTCCTCGGCACAGCCACAGCAGGCGCCTTGGGCCTGCTGGGTTACCGAGCTTAACCAAAAACAGGCGCCGCCACACCTTGCTCAGCGGCGGGTGATCAGGCCCTGGCGCGCGATGCGGGTCAACTGGCCGATGATCTCGCCAGCATCCTCGCCGATCGGAGCTTGGATCACAGCCAGGTCAAAGCGGTCATTGGCGTAATGGGCAAGGTTGCAAGCCGCTTCGGCGAACTGGATGAGGAAGGCACGGGCCTGGCCCTTGCGGCGCGAAAAGCCGTCGAGGTTACGCAGAAGTGTAGGTTGATGCTGGCCACCGAGCAGGATGCGCGGTGTGCGGGATGCCTGGTCAGCAGGCAGTGGGGTCAGGCAAACACTGGTACGTGGGCAACTCATGGTGGTATCTCTGCGCCTCGCGAATCCCGCTGGGCAGCGGTGGGAGGCGTCACCGAACCAGCGCTTTAGCGGTATTTCGGATTGCCCTGGGGCCTCTCCTGCGCCCCGCAAGTAGCTGTTTAAATCGGCGCAAGCGGTATCGTAGAGCGTCGAACGGCAAGCTGCAAGTGGGCGTTCACTTGCAGCTTGCCGCAGGCGGGTTGCAGCGAGATGTCAGCGGGCGATCAGGCGATCCAGCGACAGGCGCCCTGCCCCTTCGACCAGTACCGCCAGCGTGCCGCCCAACAGCGCCAGGGCGAACTCGTAGCCGTTGTTGGACATGAACAGGCCATTGCCGATGTGCACCGAGAAGATCGCGACCACCAGTGTCACGCTCAGCGCCAGCGCAGCCGGGCGGGCCAGCAGGCCGAGCAGCAGTGCCAGGCCGCCAAAGAATTCCGCGCTGCCCGAGAGCAGGGCCATCAGATAGCCAGGGGCCAGGCCAATGCTCTCCATCCATTGACCGGTGCCTTCCAGGCCATAGCCACCGAACAGGCCGAACAGCTTCTGTGAGCCATGCGCCATGAAGATGATGCCGACCAGGATGCGGATGATGCTGAGGCCGAAACCGGCACGGGTGACGAACAGGGCGTTGAGGGAGGGATTCATCGGGTGAGCTTCCTTGAAATGTCAGGTTGGAATGGCCGCCATCTTAATCAAACCAACGAATAAGAAAACCGCAAAAAACCTAACAAACAAATCGAAAAAGTCGATTTATCAACGTTTCGCGACCCGCTCCAAGGCGCTGCGCTCCCGGTTGAATGCCAGGAAGTACTTGTTGACGCTGTTGACGAAGTTCACCGGCCCCATACCCACCTGCTCCATGGCGATGCGCTCGGTCTGGAAAAACCACTGGTTACCGTTGAGGCCACGGCGACGGGCCTCGGCGCGCATTGCCTGGACGCGTTCCGGGCCGAGGTTGTAGGCGGCAAGAATGAAGGCCATGCGCTCACGCTCATTGAGCTGCGGGCTGGAAAAGAACTTGCGTCGGATCAGCGCGAGGTAGCGCGCGCTGGCCTGAACATTGCCATCGACCGTGGCGGTATTGCTCACGCCCACCCGTTGCGCGGCGGCCGGGGTGATCTGCATCAGCCCATGGGCGCCCCCTGTACCACGGGCCTTGGGATCGAATGTCGACTCCTTGAACGCCAGGGCCGCCAGGTTGAGCCAGTCGATCTGCTGCTCGGCGCCGTGCTTCTGCAACACCGCGCGCAGCGACTCCAGGCGCTGGCGGTCCTGGCGGGCCAACGGATTGTGCACGCGGTACTGGCGTCGATAGATGCGCTCGAAGGCTGCATCCTGGTTGTCCGGCGCGCGGTAAACGGCAAGGAAGCGGTCCACGCTGGCCAGCAACTGCTCGGCATCCTTGCGCACATACCAGCGCATGGCCTGAGGTTGGCTCAGACGCAACTGGGTGTCCAGGCGCAGCTTGGGCATCACCCGCGCCCAGCGCTGGGCGATGGGGCGCTCCACTACGGTCAGGTGATAGATGCCGGCCTGGACCATCTCCAGTACATCTTCGACTGCCAGGGTCGGATCGACCCACTCGATCTTCACCAGCGGGCGCTTGCGCAGGGCCAACTGCTGGTTGATCTGCTCGATCACCGCACCGGCAGCGCTGGCGGTGGTCAGGGCGATGGTGCGCCCGGACAGCTGCTCGACCCGGCTGAAGGCTCGCTCACCCTTGCGTCCGACCAGCATCAGCGGCACCTGGTCAAGCACCGGCGCACTGACTCCGACGCCCTGCACCAGCCCCGCATCAAGCAATTCGCCAGGCGCGGCAAGGTCGCCTTCACCGCGCTGCAGGGCGCCTATCAGTTGTTCCTTGGCGCGCGGGACGATCTGCAGCGTGATTTCCTGACCGTCCGCGACCCGCGCATTGAGAAAATGCTCCAGCGCGCGCAGGCGATAGTACTCGATACCCACCGGTTCGCCCTTGACCTCGCCTGAGCTGTTGCGGCTCTGGTTGACCAGCACCCGCAACACCTTGCTCGCTCGAATCTGCGCAAGGTCGCGACTCTGGCTCGCCGGCACATGCTGCAACGGGCCGGTTTCGCGGGCGATGGCAGGCGCTGCGGCGATCAGCCCGAGCAACAGCAAGGTCGTCAGCAGGGTTCGCAGCATGAAGAAGGGTCCAGAAGCGGTTGGCGAAACCATGCGCCGAGCGGTGCGCATGACAAATGACGGCAAGAGACCATGGCAAACGTTTGAAGTTCTTGGTTTTTCTGCGAACTTGCAGATTTTGCTATGCTGGCCGCCCCGCGGCACGAGGTAGCACCATGCAACTGATCGATATCGGCGTCAACCTGACCAACAGCAGCTTTCACGACCAGCAGGCGGCGATCGTCGAACGCGCCCTGGCCGCCGGCGTGGCGCAGATGGTTTTGACCGGCACCAGCCTTGCCGTCAGCGAAGAGGCCCTGCTGCTATGCCAGCGCCTGGATGAGGCTGGCCAACACCTGTTCAGCACGGCCGGCGTCCACCCTCACGATGCCAGCCATTGGGAAGGCGCCAGCGAACGCACCCTGCGCGATCTGCTGGCTCAGCCGCGGGTGCTTGCCGTGGGTGAATGCGGGTTGGACTTCAACCGTGACTTCTCCCCCCGTCCACAGCAGGAAAAAGCCCTGGAAGCTCAACTGGCCCTGGCCGCCGAAGTGCAGTTGCCGGTCTTCCTGCATGAACGCGATGCCAGCGAGCGGCTATTGGCAATCCTCAGGCACTACCGCGACCAGTTGCCAGCCGCCGTGGTGCATTGCTTCACTGGCGAGCGCCAGGCGCTGTTCGCCTACCTCGACCTGGACCTGCACATCGGCATCACCGGGTGGATCTGTGACGAGCGACGCGGGACGCACCTGCATCCACTGGTAGGCAATATTCCCGAAGGCCGACTGATGCTCGAAAGCGATGCGCCCTACCTGCTGCCGCGCACCCTGCGGCCGAAACCGAAGAGCGGACGCAACGAACCGGCGTTCCTGCCTGAAGTACTGCGTGAAGTCGCCTTGCACCGGGGTGAAAGCCTTGAGCACTGCGCCCAGCACACCACGGCCACGGCCAAGGATTTCTTCAAGCTCCCTTGACGCATGTCATAAAGGCTTCGCGCGCGAGCGGACACAATGATGGCACCTTGCCAATAATGTTTCCGCTCAACTCAGAGAAGACCTACCATGGGTGCCTGGCTTAGCAATATTTCCCTGAAGTACAAATTCTGGGCAGTCAATGCGGTGGCCTTCGTCACCACCTTGCTGCTGGTGCTCTACGCGGTCTACCTGGAGCAGCAGGCCCGCGCCGAATCGGCCCAGGCGCATGCCGTCGCCCAGGCCGAACTGCTGGCCACCTGGCCCGCTGCACAACCCCTCCCCCATCTGCCACAGATGATCACTTGGCAGGAAGGCCAGACCCCGAGCTTCAAAGGCGAGCCCGTCGAGGCACTGCGTGACGGCCAAGGCTGGGTCGCGTTGCCCGCGGCCTGGCTGTTTGGCGACGATCCGCTGCGCGGCGCCCAGGTGCTGCGCCAGGGCAATCAGCACATTGCCGTGCTGGCGCAATCGCCAAGCCTGCGCCAGGTATTCATCGACCGGTTCAGCAACTACGCGGTGTGCGTACTGATTCTCATGCTGGCGATGCTTGGCGCTTCGCAGCTGCTGATCCGCTTCCTGCTCAGCCAGCTCAACACCCTCAAGGATGTGATGCTGCACGTGGAAAAAACCGGCGACCTGTCGGCGCGCGTGCCGCTGGCCTGTGGCGACGAAGTGGGCCAGATGGCCGGAGCCTTCAATGCCATGCAGACGACCTACCACCGCGTGGTCAGCACGGTGGCCCACACTGCCGCGCAACTGGACTCAGGCGCCGCACGTCTGGCCACGAGCATGGACGAAGTACGCCACGGCATGATCGGCCAGCAGAGCGAGACCGACCAGGCCGCGACAGCGATCAACGAGATGTCCGCCACCGTGCATCACATCGCCCAGCACGCCGGCGCCACCCGTGACCTGTCGCAAAGCGCCGACAGCCTCGCCGGCAGCGGCCAGGAAGTGGTCAGCCGGGTACAGGATTCCATTGCCGGGCTGTCCAGTGGCGTGCAGCAGACTGCCGAGATGATTCGCCAACTGGCCGACGACAGCCAGAAGATCAACGGCGTGGTCAGCGTGATCCACAGCATCGCCGAACAGACCAACCTGCTGGCCCTCAACGCCGCCATCGAAGCCGCACGCGCCGGCGACCTGGGTCGCGGCTTCGCGGTGGTGGCCGACGAAGTACGCAACCTGGCCAAGCGCGTGCAGAACTCCACCAACGAGATCACCACCATGGTGTCCGCGCTTCAGGACGGCACCCGTGATGCCGTGGAGTACATGCAAGAGAGCTCCTACAAGGCCGACGACTGCGTCAAGCAGGCCCGCGAAGCCGGCGATGCGCTGGCCGAAATCACCCGCGCGGTAGCGCAGATGCGCGAGAGCAACACACAGATCGCCGTGGCCGCCGAGCAGCAGAGCCAGGTCGCCGAGGAGATGAACCGGGCAGTGGTGAGCATCCGCGACGTCACCGAAGAAACCGTACAGCAGACCGTAGGATCGGCCACCACCAGCAATGCGTTGGCGACCCTCGCCGGCGAACTGAACAAAGCCATCGGCCAGCTCAAGCTATAGTCCCGATAAACAGCCTCGATTGGCCCCCTGCGGGGGGCCGCACTAAGCTCTGGACATGACCAAGGGGAATTGTCCATGAGCAAACGTCTGCCGAATCTGCCCGCCTGGCAATGGCGCGGCTACCACCATAATCACCGCCACCCGACCAACCTGGTGCTGCACCTGATTGCCGTACCGCTGTTCATCCTTGGTGCTCTGCTGGTGCTTTCAGGCCTGTTCTCGCTCGACATCACCCAGCTTGCGGTAGGCGTGATCGCGCTGATCGCAGGGCTTGCCATGCAGCGCCAGGGCCATCGCCTGGAGGCCGAGCAACCCGAGCCGTTCAGTGATCGACAGGACGCCCTGAAACGTCTGTTGACCGAACAGTTCATCACCTTCCCACGTTTCGTCCTGAGCGGTGGCTGGTGGCGTGCCTGGCGCGAAAGACACAAGCATCGGCCCTGAACACGCGGCAAGGCTCAGGCAAACACCGTCACCGTCTGCCGGCTCAAGGCCAACAAACGGCCATCGGCCGACCATAAGCGGGCTGCGGCATGCCCATAACCATCACGGGCGTGCTCGGTCTCTACACAATACTGGTACCAGTCGTGCGTGCTCAGCTCCGGCAATGGCTGGACGAACTCAATGGTCCAGGTCAGGGTGCTGCCTGCGGCAGGTTGCTTGAGAAAAGGCATCAGGCTCGGCGGCCAGGCATCGACCAGCGCCAGCAGGTGCGACACTTCAAGCGGCGCCTCCGGGAGGTCGCGCAGACGCACCCAGCCGCCCATCTGGCGCGATGCGTTTCCGCTGAAGGGTAGCCCCCCGATCGCCCAGCGCAGCGCCACCTTGCGCATGAATTCAGGCATGACGCCCTTGATGTAGGGTAACTCCGGCGCCGAATCCTCCAGAGCCTTGAACGGTGGCGCTGGCTCGGCCTGCACCTCCACCACCGACGGGCGTCCGGCACCGAAGTTGCCCTGCACCAGCGTCACCACCTGCCCATCCTGGATCGCACGCCCCAGCAGCGTGCTCACAGCCTTGCCCTCACGCAGCACCTCGGCCTCGAAGCGTATCGGCACATCCGGGGCCGCCGGGCCGACGAAACTGATGGCCAACGAGCGCACTGGCCGCCCATCGCTGATCTTCTGACACATCGCCTCATAGACCAACGCCGCCATCAACCCGCCAAACGAAGCGCGGCCCTGGGCCCAGTCTGGTGGGATACTGACCGACGCCGGGTGACGGCGCACGGCCTCTAGCAGTTCATCGAAATTCATGGAAGTCCTTGGCCTCTATCGACAACGGGGTCAAGGCGCATGGTAACCAGCAGGCTGGCACAGGGCAGCCCGCATATCGGTCATTTACTGGGGTTATCGACGCGACAGGGCTTTGCGCAACGACGCCAAGGTGGCATCGCTGGCACGCTCGGTCTCATGCAACTCGGTTTCCCAAGCCGCCTCGCACGGCGCCAGGTCGGGATGCTCGCGCAACTGCAGCAGCCATTGAACACGATCATGCCAATCGCCCAGGTCGCCTTGCGCCTGCTTGAGCAGCCTCTGAAGCTTCTTCCCTGCATGGCGCAACTGCGGGTAGGCCTCATCGCCGTAGCGCACCCGTTTGATCAACAGACGCAAGCGATGCCGGTCGTGGGCCGGATCGTCGATGGCCGCTTCCAGCTTGCGCCATTGCTTGCGCAGGCGTTTGTCGATGCGCGTGCCCAAGTCATTCGCCAGGCCTTCGCGTTGCGAAGCACGCAGGAACAGGGGGAATGAATCGAGTATCGCCAGCAGCCGGGCCAACTGCGGGCTGGCAGCGACGCTGGCGAAAGCTGCCGCCCTGCCCTGCAGGCGCCGCTGCCCGGCGTGCACGTACCCAGCAGAGATCAACTGATCGGCCAGCACCTCACGGTCGCGCGGAGGCGTGGTGAGCGTGCCCAGCGATTTCGCTGCATCCTCCAACTGTTCGACACCCGGCAGCGCGCGCAAGGGTCGCAGCAGACTGCGCAGGCGCCTGACACTGGTGCGCAGGTCGTGCAGGGCTTCGCTGTCGGTATCGGCGGCCAGGCGTTCCCGGCAGGCCAGTAGACGCACCTGCAGGGCCAGGACCTGAGCGACTACATGATCGAGCATCGCGGGCATATCAGCCTCCTCGGTCAACGGCCTGCACGGGACTCACGGATATAGAAACGTGCTCGCTCGGCTTTGCTGCTGCACCCCTCGAACGCCTCGAACTGCTGCTGGGTCTTGGCTCCAGTCAGCAATGACAGCGCCTTGGAGTAGCTCACGGTACCGGCAAACCCTTCGGCCTTGGCGAGGTCGAGCTCCTTCCAGGCCGCATCCAACTGAGTCGCGCAACTGTCGCGATAGGCCGTCTTGCCCGCACAGCCAGCAAGGGCCAGGGCAATCAGGGGAAGGCAGATCCAGGCTTTCATCGGGCATTACCTCAAGAAGGACAAAACAGTCGCTGTTCGACGGCCGGCAACGTGAAAAGTGCCATGCTCAGCGTAGCCCAGCGCGCAACGACATTGAAGCACCGGCACCAATGGGTGCATTGTTGGAATACGCGCGAAATGCCTTGGGGGGAAAAGTATGAGCAAGCGTGTCGCACTGGTGCTCGGTTCGGGCGGTGCCCGGGGATATGCGCACATCGGCGTGATCGAGGAGATCGAGCGTCGCGGCTACGAAATCGCCTGCATCGCCGGTTGCTCGATGGGCGCGGTGATTGGTGGCATCTATGCCGCCGGCAAGCTCGACGAATACCGTCGCTGGATAGAAAGCCTGGACTACCTCGACGTGCTGCGCCTGGTGGATGTGAGCTTTCGCCTGGGCGCCATTCGTGGTGACAAGGTATTTGGACAAATCCGCAAGATCGTCGGCGAGATCAATATCGAACAACTGCGAATCCCCTATACCGCCGTTGCCACCGACCTGACCAACCAGCAGGAAATCTGGTTCCAGGAAGGCTGCCTGCACCAGGCCATGCGCGCCTCGGCGGCGATTCCCAGCCTGTTCACGCCCGTCATGCAGGGCAACCGCATGCTGGTCGATGGCGGTATTCTCAATCCATTGCCGATCGTGCCGGTGGTGTCCAGTCACTGCGACCTGATCATCGCGGTCAACCTCAACGCCACCAATCAGAAACAGTACCAGTTGCCGGTGATCGAACGCCCGGCGGCGTTCAGGATGCGTTTCGAATCGGTGATCAGTTCGCTGGGGTCGCGCATGCCGTTTCGCCGCAAGCCGGCCGAGCAGCTGATGCGCATCGAGCAGGAAATCGTCGCCGAACGCATGAGCCAGACAAACCCGTGGCTGAGCGACCCCGCCGACCCGGAAAGCCAGCAACCGGCAGCGGCCCCGGAACGCGAAGGCGCCCCCAAGTCGGCGACCGGTTCGTTCATCATCGATAACGTCGGACCTGCATCGCTACTCGACCTGATCAACCAGAGCTTCGAGGTGATGCAGACCTCGCTGGCACAGTACAAGATCGCCGGGTATCCGCCGGATGTACTGATCAACGTGCCGAAGCGGGTATGCCGGTTCTTCGAGTTCTACAAGGCGCCGGAGCTGATCGCACTGGGGCGTGAGATTGCGCGGGATACCCTGGACAGTCATGAGGGGGAGCAGCGCTAGGCAGGAGTATCGGCGCTGACTTTTTCGCGGGCCTGTCCGCGAAAATACCTGGAGATGCCGAAAACGAAACAGGCCGCTTAAGCGGCCTGTTTCTTCACGACGACAGCACTCAGTAACGGGTGATGTCGGCGCTGGCTTCCAGTTGCTTGCGGAAGGCAGCGAAGTCCTGCTGGCCTGCGCGCGAAGCGAGGTAGCGACGAATCTGCACCTTCTCCTCGTCGGAGGCGGCAGCACCTTCGTTGACACCCTTGAGCTGCAGCACTACCAGGCTGCCGTCACCCAGGACGACACTGCCGTAGACCGGCTTGTCCTTGGACTCAGGCTTGGCCATGCGGAACGCGGCCTGCAGTTCGGCTGGGTCGATGCCGTCCTGGTTGCGGGTCACCGCCTCCTGCACCTTCCACTTCTGCCCTTCCTGGTCGGCGCCCTTGGCGATCGAACCATCACGCAGGCCGGCAATCAGCTTGTCCGCCTTGGCCTTGAGCTCGGCGGTCGCCTTCTCCTTGGCCAGGTGTTCTCTGATGTTCTTCGACACGACTTCCAGCGCCAGTTGCTCCGGCTTGCGGTGCTCTTTCACACGCAGTACCACCACGGTCTCAGGGTCCAGCTCCAGGGCACTGCTGTTGGCGCCTTCGTCCATCACCTCTTCACTGAACGCAGCCTGGATCACCGAACGGTTGGCAGTGATGCCCTCGCCGCCCTCACGGCCGAACGGTGCCGAGGTCTGTACCTTCAAGCCCAGTTCCTGCGCAGGCTGCGCCAGGTCGGAGGCTTCGAAGGCCGAGTCTTCCAGTTGCTTGGTGACTTCGACGAACTTCTGCTCGACCTGCTGGGTTTTCAGCTCGTGGGTCAGCTTGTCCTTCAGGCTGGCGAAGGTAGGCACTTCAGGCGCCTCGACGCCCAGCAGCTTGATCAGGTGGTAGCCGTACTCGGTGCGAACCGGTGCCGACACCTGGTCCTTGTTCAACTTGTACAGGGCATCCTCGAAGGCCGGGTCATAGACACCCGGACCTGCGAAGCCGAGGTCACCGCCATTGGCCGCCGAGCCCGGATCCTGGGAGAACTCCTTGGCCAACTTGGCGAAGTCTTCACCCTTGGACAGGCGCTGCTGGATCTCTTCGATGCGGGCCTTGGCCTGGGCATCATCGGTCTTGTCGTTGACTTCGACCAGGATGTGCGCAGCGCGGCGCTGTTCCGCGAGGTTGGCGATTTCCTTTTCGTACAGCGCCTTGAGCTCGTCTTCGTTGACCGAAACCTGGTCGAAGAACGCAGCTTTCTTGAGCTCGATGTAATCGATGACCACCTGATCAGGGGTCATGAATTCCTTGGCGTGCTGATCGTAATGAGCCTTGATCTCTTCATCGCTCACCTTGACTGCGGCCGGGTTGGCCTTGAAGGTCAGCGAAGCGAAATCGCGGGTCTGGTTTTCCAGACGGGCGAAGGCGTCGACTTGTTTGTCGGTAACGAAGCTGCTGCCTGCCAGGCCGGTACGCAGCTGGCCGATGAGCATTTCCTGGGCGAGCATTTCGCGGAACTGCATGCGGCCGTAGCCCATCTGGCGGATGACGGCGTCGAAGCGCTCGGCGCTGAACTTGCCATCGACCTGGAACTCAGGCGTCTGCAGGATCAACTGATCCAGTGCCGCCTCGGAGAAAGCGAACTTGGCGTCTTCGGCACCCTGCAACAGCAGCTTGCGTTCGATCAGCCCCTTGAGTGCGGCCTCACGCAGCATCTTCTCGTCCAGCATCGCCGGATCGAAATCCTTGCCCAGCTGTTGCATCAGCTGGCGGCGCTGCATGTCGACGGCCTGGCTCAGCTCGTTCTGGCTGATGGTCTGGCCATTCACCTTGGCGGCATCCTGGCTGTGGCTGGCGGCCTGGAAGATGGCCTCGAAACCGGTCAGTGCCATCAGCACGACGATGAGGCCAATGATGGTCTTGGCAATCCAACCCTGTGAATTGTCCCTGATATTCTGCAGCATGCGTCCCCCAGAAACGGTCGTACCACTGCATCGACAACCGCGGAGAGTGGGTAGAATCCTGATAAAAGAAAGGCGCATCCGAGGATGCGCCTTTTCTTAGCAAACGTGGCAGGCGGGAACGTTTGCGGCCCCCGCCGCTACGTGCTCGGACCTGGCCAGGCCGGGTCCGGCTGAAAGAGACGACTTAGTTGACGGCGTCTTTCAGGCCTTTGCCAGCTTTGAAGCCTGGAACCTTGGCAGCAGCGATCTTGATCGCCTTGCCGGTTTGCGGGTTACGGCCGGTGCGCTCAGCGCGCTCCTTGACGGAGAAGGTACCAAAGCCAACCAGAACGACGTCGTCGCCTGCTTTCAGGGCACCGGTTACGGAGTCAATTACTGCGTCCAGCGCGCGGCCGGCTACAGCTTTCGGGATGTCAGCAGAAGCGGCGATAGCGTCAATCAGTTCCGACTTGTTCACTCTAAGTCCCCTTATATCTCTATTGAGTTTGTTTCTAAGTATGTAATGAAAAGCTTATGAAACGATCATTGGGTGGCCTGTTGACACTGGCGTGCCGCTTTATAGCAAGGGCCCGAAAAAGCTGTCAACCGAAGGCCCCCAATGAGATACGAACTAGTGCGTGCTAATTCTTTCCTTAGCATCGCTGTCGCGCTTCTCTTCTTTCGCGACAATCTCCGGAGCCACATCTGGCAAGGGCTCCGGGGCGTATTGCAGCGCAATTTGCAGGACCTCGTCAATCCATTTAACCGGTTTGATTTGCAGATCCTGTTTTATATTTTCAGGAATCTCCTTCAGGTCACGCACATTTTCCTCGGGAATGATGACTGTCTTGATCCCGCCGCGGTGCGCCGCAAGCAGTTTTTCCTTCAGCCCGCCGATGGCAAGCACCTGACCGCGCAGGGTGATTTCACCGGTCATCGCCACGTCGGCACGCACCGGAATCTGGGTCAGCGCCGAGACCAGTGCAGTGCACATGCCGATACCGGCACTCGGGCCATCCTTCGGCGTGGCGCCCTCAGGCATGTGGATGTGCACGTCGTGCTTCTCGTGGAAATCGGCAGCGATACCCAGGCTGCGGGCGCGGCTGCGTACCACGGTCTGTGCGGCAGTGATCGATTCGACCATGACATCGCCGAGCGAGCCGGTCTTGATCAACTGCCCCTTGCCAGGAATCACGACCGCCTCGATGGTCAGCAGCTCACCGCCGACCTGGGTCCAGGCAAGGCCTGTGACCTGGCCGATCTGGTCCTGGGTTTCGGCCAGACCATAACGGAACTTGCGCACACCCAGCAGGTGTTCGAGCTGGTCGCCGGTGACCTTGACCTTCACCTGCTTGTTGCCCGCATGCTCCTTGACCACCTTGCGGCAGACCTTGGCAATCTGGCGCTCCAGACCACGCACACCGGCTTCTCGAGTGTAGTAGCGGATGATGTCGCGGATCGCGGCGACGTCGACCTCCAGCTCTTCCTTCTTGAGGCCGTTGGCCTTGACCTGCTTGGGCACCAGGTACTTGACCGCAATGTTGACCTTCTCGTCCTCTGTGTAGCCCGGCAGACGAATGATCTCCATCCGGTCCAGCAACGCTGGCGGAATGTTCATCGAGTTGGAGGTGCACAGGAACATCACGTCCGAGAGGTCGTAGTCGACTTCCAGGTAGTGATCGTTGAAGTTGTGATTCTGCTCCGGGTCGAGCACCTCGAGCAGTGCCGAGGCCGGATCGCCGCGCATGTCGCTGCCCATCTTGTCGATCTCGTCGAGCAGGAACAGCGGGTTGCGCACCCCGACCTTGGTCATCTTCTGAATCAGGCGACCCGGCATAGAGCCGATGTAGGTACGGCGGTGACCACGGATCTCGGCCTCGTCACGCACACCACCCAAGGCCATGCGCACGAACTTGCGATTGGTGGCAGCGGCGATCGACTCGGCCAGCGATGTCTTGCCCACGCCGGGCGGCCCGACGAGGCACAGGACGGGGCCACGGATCTTCTTCACGCGCTTCTGGACCGCGAGGTACTCGAGAATACGCTCCTTCACCTCTTCCAGGCCGTAGTGGTCCGAATCGAGGATCTCTTCGGCCTTGGCCAGATCCAGACGCACCTTGCTCTGGGCTTTCCAGGGCACCTGCACCAGCCAGTCGAGGTAAGAGCGCACCACCGTGGCCTCGGCGGACATCGGCGACATCTGCTTGAGCTTGTTCAGCTCGGCCTGGGCCTTGGTGAGGGCATCCTTGGGCAGGCCAGCAGCATCGATACGCTTTTTCAGCTCCTCGACTTCGTTGTGGCCTTCGTCGCCGTCGCCGAGCTCCTTCTGAATGGCCTTCATCTGCTCATTCAGGTAGTACTCGCGCTGGCTGCGCTCCATCTGCTTCTTGACCCGGCCACGGATGCGCTTCTCGACCTGCAGCAAGTCGATTTCCGCGTCCAGCAGCGCCAGTACGTGCTCGACACGGGCAGACAGGTCGATGATCTCGAGGATTTCCTGCTTCTGCTCGATCTTCAGCGCCATGTGTGCGGCCATGGTATCGACCAGGCGCCCCGGCTCTTCGATGCTGTTGAGCGAGGACAGCACTTCGGCAGGCACTTTCTTGCCCAGCTGAACGTACTGCTCGAACTGCGACAGCAGGCTGCGCACGAACACTTCGGACTCGCGCTCGGCCGCCTCGACCTCGTCGATCAGGCTGACTTCGGCGCGAACGTGGCCTTCGACCTCGGTGAAGCGCTCGACCGCACCGCGCTGCTCGCCTTCGACCAGCACCTTGACGGTGCCATCAGGCAGCTTGAGCAGTTGCAGGACGGTAGCGATGGTGCCGACGCGATACAGGGCATCTTCGCCCGGATCATCGTCGGCTGGATTCTTCTGGGCCAGCAGGAGGATCTGCTTTTCGCCCGTCATTGCGGCCTCTAGGGCTTCGATGGACTTCTCGCGTCCCACGAACAGCGGGATAACCATGTGCGGATAGACGACGACATCGCGCAATGGCAAAAGAGGCAAGTCGAGGGTGGTCTTCATGATTTCGCCTCTACAGCGGCCTTGTGGCCGGAAACCGGTGGAAATAGTGCTTGGAGCTAATGTGGGGGCAGGTCCGCAAAAATACAAGCGCTGGCGCCAGAAAAGCAGAAAGGGGCCCGCGGGCCCCTTTCTGCTTCAACGTATCAGGCGTGCGACTCAGGCGTCAGGCACGGCCTTGGCTTGCGGCTCGTTGTTCTCGTAGATCAGCAGCGGCTGCGAAGTACCGTCGATGACGCTCTCGTCGATCACCACCTTGCTGACATCCTTCTGCGAAGGAATCTCGTACATGGTGTCGAGCAGCACGCCTTCGAGGATCGAACGCAGGCCACGGGCGCCGGTCTTGCGCTCCAGGGCCTTGCGAGCAACGGCCTTGAGCGCGTCGCTGCGGAACTCGAGGTCCACGCTTTCCATCTCGAACAGCCTGGCGTATTGCTTGGTCAGGGCGTTCTTCGGCTCGGTGAGAATCTGCATCAACGCCGCTTCGTCCAGCTCGTCGAGCGTGGCCAGAACCGGCAAGCGACCGACGAATTCCGGAATCAGGCCAAACTTGACCAGATCGTCCGGCTCGACTTCGCGCAGCGACTCACCCACCTTCTTGCCTTCCTGCTTGCTGCGCACTTCCGCGCCGAAACCGATACCACCTTTGGTGGAGCGGTTCTGGATGACCTTCTCGAGACCCGAGAATGCGCCACCGCAGATGAACAGGATGTTACGCGTGTCGACCTGCAGGAACTCCTGCTGCGGGTGCTTGCGGCCACCCTGGGGCGGCACGGAAGCCACGGTGCCCTCGATCAGCTTCAGCAATGCCTGCTGCACGCCCTCGCCCGAGACGTCACGGGTGATGGACGGGTTGTCCGACTTGCGCGAGATCTTGTCGATCTCGTCGATGTAGACGATGCCCATCTGGGCCTTTTCCACATCGTAGTCGCACTTCTGCAACAGCTTCTGAATGATGTTCTCGACGTCCTCACCCACATAACCGGCTTCGGTCAGGGTGGTGGCGTCGGCGATGGTGAACGGCACGTTCAACAGGCGCGCGAGGGTTTCGGCGAGCAGGGTCTTGCCCGAGCCGGTAGGCCCGATCAGGAGGATGTTGCTCTTGCCGAGTTCGACCTCGTCGCCCTTCTTGTCACGCTGGTTCAGGCGCTTGTAGTGGTTGTACACCGCTACGGCAAGCACCTTCTTGGCGCGCTCCTGACCAATGACGTACTGGTCCAGGATACCGCTGATTTCTTTCGGCGAAGGTAATTTGTGCGCGTTGCTCTCGGCCTGGGCTTCCTGCACCTCCTCTCGGATGATGTCGTTGCACAGGTCGACGCACTCGTCGCAGATAAATACCGAGGGCCCGGCAATCAATTTGCGCACTTCGTGCTGGCTTTTGCCGCAGAAGGAGCAATAGAGCAATTTGCCGTTGTCCTCGCCGTTACGGGTGTCAGTCATTCGATCGATCCAATCCGGTAGGCTTGCAACACAAGATGAAGGCAATTGCGGGCTTTTTCAAGTCCGCAGGCGGGCCCTTTCGGCGCCCGCCCGCTCTGGCGCCTGGGCTCAGGATACCAGTTGCCGCTTGTCGTAGACCGAGTCGACCAGGCCGTACTCGGCCGCGCGCGAGGCGCTCATGAAGTTGTCACGCTCGGTGTCGCGCTTGATGGTCTCGAGGTCCTGGCCGGTGTGGAAGGCCAGCAGCTCGTTCAGGCGCGCCTTGATGCTGAGGATTTCCTGGGCATGGATCTCGATGTCGGTCGCCTGGCCCTGGAAGCCGCCCAGCGGCTGGTGAATCATCACGCGCGAGTTCGGCAGGCAGTGACGCTTGCCTGCCGCACCGGCTGCCAGCAGGAAGGCGCCCATGCTGCAGGCCTGGCCGATGCAGATGGTGGAGACGTCCGGCTTGATGAATTGCATGGTGTCGTAGATCGACATGCCTGCGGTGACCGAGCCACCCGGCGAGTTGATGTACAGATGGATATCCTTGTCCGGGTTTTCCGCTTCAAGGAACAGCAGCTGCGCCACAACCAGGTTGGCCATGTAGTCCTCTACAGGACCCACCAGGAAGATCACACGCTCCTTCAACAGGCGCGAGTAGATGTCGTAGGCACGTTCGCCACGGGCGGACTGCTCGATAACCATCGGGACCAGACCGCCTGCGGCCTGGATGTCAGAGCTCTGCTGAATATAAGAATTGCGGGACATGTCCTGCACTCACTCCCAAATAGTCATGGCTTTAATAACGCACAAGCCAGCCCGAAGGCTGGCTTGTGGGGTTTCCTACGAGAGTAGCAAATCACTCAGCTTCGGCAGGAGCCTGTGCTGGCTTGACAGCCTCTTCGTACGAGACCGACTTGTCGGTCACAGTCGCTTTCTGCAGGACAGTATCTACAACTTGCTCTTCCAGCACAACCGAACGGACTTCGTTCAGTTGCTGGTCGTTCTTGTAGTACCAGTTGATGACCTGCTCAGGCTCCTGGTAAGCGGAAGCCATTTCCTCGATCATCTCGCGAACCTTGGCATCGTCCGGCTTCAGCTCGAACTGCTTGACCACCTCGGCGACGATCAGGCCCAGGACCACACGGCGCTTGGCTTGCTCTTCGAACAGCTCGGCCGGCAGTTGCTCAGGCTTGATGTTGCCACCGAACTGCTGGACAGCCTGCACGCGCAGACGGTTGACTTCGTTTTCCAGCAGGGCTTTCGGCACGTCTACCGGGTTGGCGGCCAGCAGACCGTCCATGACCTGGTTCTTGACCTTGGCCTTGATGGCCTGGCGCAGTTCGCGCTCCATGTTCTTGCGAACTTCGGTGCGGAAGCCTTCCAGGGTGGATTCCTTGATGCCGAACTGGGCGAAGAAGGCTTCGTTCAGCTCTGGCAGCACAGGTGCGGAAACGCTGTTGACAGTGATGGTGAACTCGGCGGCCTTGTTGGCCAGATCCAGGTTCTGGTAGTCCTCGGGGAAGGTCACGTTGACGACGCGCTCTTCACCGGCCTTGGCGCCAACCAGGCCATCTTCGAAGCCCGGGATCATGCGGCCGGAACCCAGTACCAGCTGGGTGCCCTTGGCCGAACCACCGGCGAAGGCCTCACCGTCGATCTTGCCGACGAAGTCGATGTTGACCTGGTCGTCTTTCTCGGCAGCGCGCTCGACGGCTTCGAAACGGACGTTCTGCTTGCGCAGCACTTCCAGCATGTTGTCCAGGTCGGCGTCAGCGACGTCGGCGCTCAGGCGCTCGACGTTGATCGACTCGAAGCCGGCAACGGTGAATTCAGGGAAGACTTCGAAGACGGCGACGAACTCGAGGTCCTTGCCTTTCTCGAACGACTTAGGCTCGACAGCCGGGGCGCCAGCCGGGTTCAGCTTCTGCTCGACCACGGCTTCATAGAAGGAGGCCTGGACCAGGTCACCGAAGGCTTCCTGGCGGGCAGCGTCTTCGTAACGCTGACGGATAACGCTCATTGGCACCTTGCCTGGACGGAAGCCCGGGACCTTGGCGCGACGGGCAGTCTGTTGCAGACGCTTGTTGACTTCGTTCTCGACGCGCTCGGCCGGAACGGCGATGGTCATGCGGCGCTCGAGAGCGGAAGTGTTTTCAACAGAAACTTGCATGGATATTCCTCGTTGCACAGACGTTAGCCGGCGATAGCCCGACTCCAGAATCAAGGGCGAATATTCTAGTGACTCACGCACCAGAAGTCACCCCACTCGGGACGACGGACAACCACGCCGGTCGATTTCGTTTACAGGCCGGCGCAAAAACGCGCCAGGCCTCGTTACTCAAGGGCTGCGCGCCATCTTTGAGGCGCATGCCGAAAAAACCTGTCAAACAGTTACAACTGCAGAATCGGCCCGTTACTGCGAGTCGATTTCATTGAACTGGCAATATTCTTCCCAAGACATGCCCAGCGCCTCGGCCACCTCGCGGTGAGTCTCCAGGCGCATGGCCTGCAATTGCTCCGGGTTTTCGGCGATCAACTGCAAGGCCAGCTCCCAGGGCTCGATACCCTGCTCCTGAGCCGCATCCTCGAACGCCCACTCGACCTGCTGGGCCTGCTCGCGCGCGTCAAGCTCGCGGATCTCCTCGAGCAATTGCGGGTTGGCTTCGCGAAAGCGCTGCAGCGCCAACGCCTGGCGCGCTTCTTTGGCAATCATCGATATTTCCCCTGCCGGTCACCGACCGGTGTTTCAACCGGCTGAAATCTATCAGCTTTTATAGCGTGGCCACCAGAGGGCAAGCCCCTCAATCCTTCCGCTCGACAGGTGCACACGCCAGCGACCGCTGCCGCCAGCTCGGCCAGGCCTGTTGCCAACCCCGCTCATGCGTCACACCCGACAGGGAAACCAGTTCGAGGCAAGGCGCCTCTCCCAACTGCCGAGCATAAAACGCCGCAACGCCAGCAGGCATCTGGCGATCCTCGGCACCCAGCAAATGGCGCTGGGGAATACGCGCCAGGCGTTCCCGATACTGTAAAGGCTCGAGCGAACCTTCCAGCGGCGTCAGCTCAAGCATTCGCGCCCATTCGGCCGGACTCAGATTGCCGGCAAGGGTCTGGACCTGCCACACATCCTCACGCCGACCCGCCAGCAACAAGGCAAGCGCTCCGCCGCCGGAGTAGCCCACCAGCTCGAAGCCCTGATTGCCATAACGCGACTTCACGTCATCGAGCGCCCGACCAAGAGCGCCCAGCACCTCAGGGGAGAAGCGCCGACTGGTCCACAGCGCCGGCGTGCATCCAGGGACGCTGACGAACTGACAGGGCCTGGCCATATATAAGGAAGGTGTCGGATCCTGCATCGCCAGGTCGACCACCAGAGTCTGCCGCGGCGTAGGATCCAGACTCGGCTGCGAGGGCGTGACCCAGGCATGGCCATCACCCTCCAGATAAACCCGCAGCACGTTGGCTGCGGGCATCCGCGCGGGCGCCACGATCAGCAGTGGAAAGCTTCCCAGCGCCAGCACCTGTACCTCACGACCGTACTCGGCAGCCCTGTGCTCCAGCGCTTCGCGCGGCGACTGGCACGCAGCGAGCACAAGAGCACCCACAACAGCCAGTACACCCCTGCCCCACATCGAAATCAGACGAAGCTGAGGTTGTGACGCTGCGCGCCATAGACCACGCGTGCAGCGGTGATCAGTTGGTGAGGGATCTCGACGTAAGGAACGTCGGAGTTGCTCAGCGCCATGTCGAACAGCTGCACCAGCACGGAATTGCGGCGCACCAGGATCACATCAGACCAATCGGTATTGGTCATCGCCACCGGAATGAAGTCCGAACGCTTCATGAAGCTGCCGAGCGCTTCGAGCACGCCCAGGTTCTGCTTGGTGCCATTGGCACTGAAGCAGCAGTCGTTGAGCATCATGATGCCGTCCGGACCAAGCATTTCCTGGTAATACATCATGTCGCGCAGGACGTACTCGTACTGGTGGTTGGCATCCACGTAGACGAAATCGAACTGCTCGATGCCGGTCCGCTCGCGGATCCTGTCGATCGCACCGATGGTGTCGGAGCGAATCACCGTGACCTCGGGCATATCGAGGAACTTGGACACGCACTCTTCGTACAAGCGGTCCCAGGTCGCGTCATCGTGCAGCGAGCCACCATAGTAGTACTCGTAGTCCTCCACCGGAGAGACCCAGGGCGGCAACTGATCGAATGGACTGTAAGCCTTGTTCGACTCCTTGCTCCAGCTGTCGGCCAGCACCATGCGTTCTGGCGTCAGGGCTGCGCGCAGCTTGAGGGCGTTCTCGCCGCGCAGCACGCCAAGCTCGGCAACCACCGGGCGTTTTTCCAGCGCATTGAAGACCGCGCCAACCACGTAATACAGACTATCCCTATGCGTGCTGCAGACTTTCATGTTCGTTCCTTTTATTCGCGGAATCGCATCAACGCCAAACGCCAAGCAAGAATCCGACCAGCCGCCAACACCGAGGCACAACCCGCATGAACACTGGACTGGGAGGTGATGCCGAATGATGAACAGAAAAAATCCCGCCAGCGAACTGACACGAATGCGCCAGAATTCCGCTGCCCTGGGAATTTGCTGCAGAAATGAAAAATGCCGCACAAGGCGGCATTTTCAGGAGGTTTTCATGCGTTTGAGCGCGCATTGAAAACAGAAGATGGTGCGGACGAAGAGACTCGAACTCTTACAGCTTGCGCCGCTGGAACCTAAATCCAGTGTGTCTACCAATTTCACCACGTCCGCGTGATGCGCTTAAAACAAAGGCGCCTGATTATACAATCAAGGCGCCTTCGAAGAATATGGGGTGGACGATGGGAATCGAACCCACGACAACTGGAATCACAATCCAGCGCTCTACCAACTGAGCTACGCCCACCATATTGCGGTGTTACGTTACCTACTTGCTTGCCTAAGCTGCCTTATGGCGCACCCGGCAGGACTCGAACCTGCGACCATCCGCTTAGAAGGCGGATGCTCTATCCAGCTGAGCTACGGGCGCATATTCAATCTGCTTTCCATTACGATTGCAAATCAATTTTCAGCCTTACCGAACGAGCTAGCAAATCCGCTCATTCTGCCTGACTTTGCTAACCAGTGCTAGGTTGTGCCCGACAAGTGCGACGAATGTTATAGACGAGCCGAAAGGTCGTCAACACTTTTTTCAAAAAAATTTAAATTATTTAAGGGGTTAGGGGATTTGCCCGACCACGCGCCTTTGCCCTCGGCCCGGCTCGTGCGAGAATGCGCCCTCTTTATTGTTCCCTTCTCGATGGTTAATCACGCGTCTATGACTGCACACCTTATAGATGGCAAGGCGATCGCCGCCAACCTGCGCAAGCAGATCGCCCAACGTGTCGCCGAGCGCCGCCAGCAAGGCCTGCGCACGCCAGGCCTGGCGGTGATCCTGGTCGGCACCGACCCGGCCTCCCAAGTCTACGTTTCGCACAAGCGCAAGGACTGTGAGGAAGTCGGCTTCATCTCCCAGGCGTTCGACCTGCCCAGCGACACCACGCAGCAAGCCCTGACCGAGCTGATCGACCGTCTCAACGACGACCCGGCCGTCGATGGCATCCTGCTGCAACTGCCGCTGCCAGCGCATCTGGACGCTTCGCTGCTGCTCGAGCGCATTCGTCCGGACAAGGACGTCGATGGTTTCCACCCCTACAACATCGGTCGCCTGGCCCAGCGCATCCCGCTGCTGCGCCCATGCACCCCGAAGGGCATCATCACCCTGCTGGAGAGCACCGGGCAAGACCTGTACGGCATGAACGCGGTGATCGTCGGCGCCTCCAACATCGTCGGTCGCCCGATGGCCATGGAACTGCTGCTGGCCGGTTGCACCGTCACCGTCTGCCACCGCTTCACCAAGGACCTGGCCGGCCACGTCGGCCGCGCCGATCTGCTGGTGGTAGCGGCCGGCAAACCGGGCCTGGTCAAGGGTGAGTGGGTCAAGGAAGGCGCCATCGTCATCGACGTGGGCATCAACCGCCAGGAAGACGGCAAGCTGGTGGGCGATGTGGTCTACGAGACCGCCCTGCCCCGCGCCGGCTGGATCACGCCGGTTCCCGGTGGCGTCGGGCCCATGACCCGTGCGTGCCTGCTGGAGAACACCCTGTATGCGGCTGAAGAACTGCACAAGTAATCGTTCTCGGCACACAGCAATGAAAAACGGCACCCCAAGGGTGCCGTTTTTCATCAAGCGGTGAATCTACCGACGCTATTGCGGGAGCGCAGGGCTGCCTGCGTAGAGGTCAGTACGCTCGGCAACTGATCACTTGCGCGCCTCCTCCCACGACTTGAGCAGCTCGTTGTAGCTGACCGTCTCGCCCTTGGGCTTTTCGTTGGCCAGCTTCGGTTTCGGCGCACCTGGCTGGTCGAACCAGTACTGCGCATCACGCTCTGGGTTGAGCTTGGGCGCACAGGTGGCCTGGGCATTGGAACGCTGCAGCCGCTCCATCATGCGGTCCTGGTCACGGGCCAGGCCGTCGAGGGCCTCCTGCGGGGTCTTCTCGCCACTGGCCACCTCGGCGATATGACTCCACCACAGCTGCGCCAGGCGCGGATAGTCAGGCACGTTGGTGCCGGTCGGGGTCCACTGCACCCGTGCCGGGCTGCGATAGAACTCCACCAGCCCACCCAGCTTGGGCGCCATCTCGGTCATGGCCTGGGAGTTGATGTCCGATTCGCGGATCGGCGTCAGACCGACGATGGTCTTCTTCAGCGACACGGTTTTCGAGGTCACGAACTGCGCGTACAGCCATGCCGCGAGACGCTGCTTTTCCGGGGTGGACTTGAAGAAGGTCCAGGAACCGGTGTCCTGGTAACCCAATTTCATGCCCTCCTCCCAATACGGCCCCTTCGGCGACGGCGCCATGCGCCACTTCGGCGTGCCATCGGCGTTGACCACCGGCAACCCGGGCTTGACCATATCGGCGGTGAAGGCGGTGTACCAGAAGATCTGCTGGGCGATATTGCCCTGGGCCGGCACCGGGCCTGACTCGGAGAAGGTCATGCCCTGCGCTTCCTTCGGCGCATAGGCGCGCATCCAGTCCACGTACTTCTGCGTCGCGAACACCGCTGCCGGGCCGTTGGTATCGCCACCACGGGTGACGCTGGAGCCAACGGGGTGGCAGTCCTCGACGCGAATGCCCCACTCGTCCACCGGCAAGCCATTGGGCAGGCCCTTGTCGCCGCCGCCGGCCATGGAGAACCAGGCATCAGTGAAACGCCAGCCGAGCGAGGGATCTTTCTTGCCGTAGTCCATATGGCCGTAGACACGCTTGCCATCGATCTCCTTGACGTCCTCGGTGAAGAACTTGGCAATGTCTTCATAGGCCGACCAGTTCACTGGCACGCCCAGCTCGTAGCCGTACTTTTCCTTGAACTTGGCCTTCAGGTCAGGGCGTTCGAACCAGTCGGCGCGGAACCAGTAAAGGTTGGCGAACTGCTGGTCAGGCAACTGGTAGACCTTGCCGTCTGGCGCGGTGGTGAAGGAAATGCCGATAAAGTCTTTCAGGTCGAGCGTAGGCGAGGTGTAGTCCTTGCCTTCGTTGGCCATCAGGTCAGTGATCGACTGCACCTTGCCATAGCGAAAGTGCGTGCCGATCAGGTCGGAATCGTTGACCCAGCCGTCGTAGATGTTCTTGTCCGACTGCATCTGCGTCTGCAGCTTCTCCACCACATCGCCTTCCTGCAACAGGTCGTGGGTGAGCTGGATGCCGGTGATCTCGCTGAATGCCTTGGCCAGGACCTTGGATTCATACTCATGGGTGGTGAGGGTTTCCGACACCACGTTGATCTTCATCCCACGAAACGGTTCGGCGGCCTTGATGAACCACTTGAGCTCCGCCATCTGCTGCTCGGCACTCAAGGTGGAGGGCTTGAACTCGCTGCCGATCCATTTTTTCGCCGCGTCCTCGTACTGATCGGCCCACGCCGTGCCCTGCAGGCCGCCGAGCAGCAGCGCCGCGGCCAGAGTCAAATGTCGCCGCTTGTTGTCGTTATCGAACATTGTGATCTCCCGATTGAAATGATCCGCCGCCCCGGGCTAACCCCAGCGCAGCACCACCACGAGCCAGGCCAGCGACAGCAGCGAGGCCACCCACAGCGGCCAGTCGCTGGCGCCGATCACCGCAAGGTGCAGGTAGGCACTGGCCAGCAGGCCGATGAACAACCGATCGCCACGGCTGGTGACGAGCGGCAGAAAACCGCGCCGCTCCACGCAGGGGCGACGCAGCTCGAACACTGTCATGCACGACAGCAGCACACCGACGGCGACAAAGAACAGCGCCGTGGGCAAGGTCCAGGCCATCCACTCCATCGTTGCGCCCTCCTATACCCGACCCAGGGCAAAGCCCTTGGCCACATGGTTGCGGACAAACCAGATCACCAGCATGCCAGGCAGGATGGTCAGCACCCCGGCCGCAGCCAACACCCCCCAGTCGATACCCGAGGCCGACACGGTACGGGTCATCACCGCCGCGATCGGCTTGGCGCTCACCGATGTCAGGGTTCGCGCCAGCAGCAGCTCGACCCACGAGAACATGAAGCAGAAGAAGGCCGTCACGCCGATCCCGGAGCCAATCAGCGGTATGAAGATCTTCACGAAGAAGCGCGGGAAGCTGTAACCATCGATGTAGGCGGTTTCATCGATCTCTTTCGGCACCCCCGACATGAAACCCTCCAGGATCCATACCGCCAGTGGCACGTTGAACAAGCAGTGGGCCAGGGCCACGGCAATGTGGGTGTCGAACAGGCCGATGGACGAATACAGCTGGAAGAACGGCAGCAGGAACACCGCCGGTGGCGCCATGCGGTTGGTCAGCAGCCAGAAGAACAAATGGCGATCACCGAGAAAGCGATAGCGCGAGAAGGCATACGCGGCCGGCAAGGCCACCGCCAGTGAGATCACCGTGTTCAGGCACACGTAGTACAGCGAGTTGAGGTAGCCGCTGTACCAGCTCGGGTCGGTGAAAATGACCCGATAGTTGTCAAAGGTGAACGCCTGCGGCCACAGGGTCAGCCCGCCCAGGATCTCGGTGTTGCTCTTGAACGACATGTTCAACAGCCAGTAGATCGGCACCAGCAGGAAGAAGAAGTACAGCAGCAGCGGCACCGCTTTGCGCAAGGTCATGGCCTAATCCTTGTCGGCGTGGGTCATGGCGGTATAGAACAGCCACGACACCAGCAGGATGATCAGGAAGTACACCAGCGAGAACGCCGCCGCCGGCCCCAGGTCGAACTGTCCTACCGCCATGCGCGTGAGGGTCTGGCTGAGGAACGTGGTGGCGTTGCCCGGCCCGCCACCGGTGAGCACGAAAGGCTCGGTATAGATCATGAAGCTGTCCATGAAGCGCAGCATCACCGCGATCAGCAGCACGCTCTTGAGCTTCGGCAGCTGGATATGGCGAAACACCGCCCAACCCGAGGCGCGATCGATGCGTGCAGCCTGGTAATACACATCGGGAATGGCACGCAACCCCGAGTAGCACAGCAGTGCCACCAGTGAGGTCCAGTGCCAGACATCCATCACCAGCACGGTGACCCAGGCATCCAGCGGATCGCCTGCATAGTTGTAGCTGACCCCAAGCTTGGCCAGGGTGGCGCCAAGCAGCCCGATATCGGCGCGGCCGAAGATCTGCCAGATGGTGCCGACCACGTTCCACGGGATCAGCAGCGGAATGGCCATGATGATCAGGCACACCGAGGCCATGCGCCCCTTGGTCGGCATGGTCAGGGCAATGGCGATCCCCAGCGGGATCTCGATCAGCAGCACGCAGCCCGAATAGATGAACTGACGCAGCAGTGCATCGTGCAGCGCGGGGTCGCGCAACACCTGGCGGTACCAGTCGGCGCCAACGAAATAGCGGTTGGAGGCGTCGAAGATGTCCTGCACCGAGTAATTGACCACCGTCATCATCGGCACCACGGCGCTGAAGGCCACCAGCAGGAACACCGGCAGCACCAGCCACCAGGCCTTGTTGTTCGGCACCTTGTTCATGGCGTGGCCTCCAGCAGCAGGTCATCGACATAGAGCATCAGCCATTGCGCTGGCAGGCTGACCCACGCGCGCCCTTCAGGCAGGGGACGGTCCTCACCCATGCGAGCCTTGAGGGTGACGCCAGCCAGCTCCAGGGTGAGGATGCGGTAGGTGCCCAGGTCTTCTATATCCAGGACCTGGGCCTCGAAGGCATCATCGATCGGACGGTCCCAGACCTGCACGAACTCCGGGCGAATCCCCACCTGCAAGCGCTCGCGCGGTTGCTCGGCGAGGCGCTCGCGCAGGCCATCCGGCAATGGCAGGTGCAGACCGCCGAAACTCACGCCATCGGCTTCGGCACGCACTTCGATCAGATTCATCCCGGGGCTGCCAATGAAGTAGCCCACGAAGGTATGGCGCGGACGCTCGAACAATTCGCGCGGGGTGCCGAACTGGACAATGCGCCCACCGTGCATCACCGCGATCTTGTCAGCGAAGGTCGATGCCTCCAGTTGATCGTGAGTGACATAGATCATGGTGATGTTGAACTGCTCGTGAATCTGCTTGAGCTTGCGCCGCAGCTTCCACTTCAAGTGCGGGTCGATCACCGTCAGCGGCTCGTCGAAAAGGATCGCCGACACATCGTCGCGCACCAGGCCGCGGCCCATCGAAACCTTCTGCTTTTCGTCGGCGCTCAGGTTGCGCGCCTTTTTCTTCAGCACCGCCCCCAGGTCGAGCACCTCGGCGATCTCTTCGACGCGCGCCCTCACCCGCTGCTCATCCAGGCCCTGGTTACGCAGGGGGAAGGCCAGGTTGTCGAATACGCTCATGGTGTCGTACACCACCGGGAACTGGAACACCTGGGCAATGTTGCGCTGCTGCGGCGACAGCGCATTGACCGGTTGACCGTCGAACTGAACCTCGCCCTGGGACGGACTGAGCAGGCCGGAAATGATGTTGAGCAAGGTCGACTTGCCGCAGCCGGACGGTCCGAGCAAGGCGTAGGCCCCGCCCTGCTCCCAGACATGCTCGAGTTCGTGCAAGGCATAGTCGCCAGCGCCGGAGGGCTGGCGGCTGTAGCTGTGGGCCAGGCGATGCAAGCGGATCTCGGCCATCAGCGGCGCCTCCCCTGACGCAGGCCGGGGGCCTGTACCAGTTGACCGGTGCTGTCGAAGACGAACAGCTTGTGGGTGGGGATGAACACCGGGACCTGGGTGTCCACCTGATACTCGTGCACCCCCGGCAGGTGCAGGATCATCCGCCAGTGCTCGTTGCGCACATGCAGGAAGGTCTCCGAGCCGCTGATCTCAGCCAGCTCGACCAGCACGGTCAGCTCGAGGTCGTCGTCATGGGAGGGCACCAGGGTGATGTGACTGGGGCGCACACCGAAGCGGTAGTCGCCATCGGCCAGGGCGCGCAGATCGTCGGTACGGGCGAAGTGCACCGCACCGGCCAGGCTGACCTCGTTGCCCGCGACCCGCCCGCTGACCAGGTTGATCGGCGGCTCCGAGAACAGCTCGGCAGCCAGCACGTTGCAAGGCTTGTGGTAGACCTCGGCGGTCGGGCCGCTCTGCAGCAGCCGGCCTTCGTGGAGGATGGTGGTGGTGCCACCCAGGGCCAAGGCTTCGTTCGGCTCGGTGGTGGCGTACACGGCGATGCAGTTGCGTTCGGCGAACAGCGCGCGCAGCTCCTGGCGCAGCCCTTCACGCAGCTTGTAGTCGAGGTTGACCAGCGGCTCGTCGAAGAGGATCAGCGAAGCGTCCTTGACCAGCGCGCGAGCCATTGCCGTGCGCTGCTGCTGGCCACCGGAGAGCTCCAGCGGCAAGCGCTGCAGGTAGGCTTCGATACGCAACATCTCGGCGGTCTGGCACACCCGCTGGCGAATCTGCGCCTCTGGCAGGCGCGCCTGGCGCAGCGGTGAGGCGATGTTCTCGAACACGCTGAGGGTGGGGTAATTGATGAACTGCTGATAGACCATCGACACATTGCGTTCACGCACCGGGCGCCCGGTAACGTCCTCGCCGTCCATCAGCACCCGCCCGCTGTCCGGCCGATCCAGGCCGGCCATCAGGCGCATCAGGCTGGTCTTGCCAGACAAGGTACGGCCAAGCAACACATTGAACGAGCCCGGCTCGAAACGCAGACTGGCCTCGGCGATCCAGGCCTGGTTATCGACGTGGCGGCTGACCTGCTCCAGCACCAGGGTCATGGCGTAGCCTTCTTGTGATTGTTGTCCGCCGAACGGAGCCAGAACCGTGCCAGAAACCGCCGAACGCTCTGGCACCGGCTCCACGCAGCAGCGCCCTGTTCGCCTGCGAACACAAATGAACAGTTTCGCTGGACAGTTGAACAACCACGGCATTGACAATGAACAGTTGTGAACGACACTCAAGGGCGGTCGTCGACAACAACAATCACACAGGGACAGGCCCATGGCCGCTGATACCCCGACCCACGCCCACCTGATCCAGGCCTCCTGGGCCCGCTGCCGCGAATACGGCCTGCAACCGCACAGCGCGCCGGATTTCGACTGCCTGACCGGCGCGCAACTGAGCGAACTGCTCGAGCACCGCCAGGCCCTGCTGCAACTGACCCGCGACGCCGTGCTGCCGCAGTACACACACCTGCTGGGCAATTCCAGCTACCTGGTGATGCTCGCCGACGCCGGAGGCTGCCTGCTCGACGCCTGGGGCACGCGGCGCTTCGTCGAACCGCGCCAGCAGCACGGTTTCACACCCGGTGCACACTGGCAGGAGCGCGGCGTGGGCACCAACGCGCTGGGCACGGCATTGGCCTGCGGTGAGGCCATCCACGTCGGCCAGGACGAACATTTCCTGCGCCAGAACCGCTACATGGCCAGTGCTGCCGCGCCCCTGTTCGATGCCGAGCGCCGCCTGGTGGGCGTACTGGATGTCTCCAGCGATGGCTACCTGCCCGTCGCCCAGACCCTTGGCCTGGTGCGCATGATGGGCCAGAGCCTGGAGAACCGCCTGATCCTCGCCGCCCACGGCGACCGGCACGGGCAACTGGTGTTCAATACCGCACCCGACAACCTCGACAGCCCCTGGGCCGGCTTGCTGCTGTTCGACGAACGTGGCCGGGTGCTGGCAGCCAATCATCGCGCAGACAGCCTGCTGGGCCAGGATCCGCGGCAATGCACGCTCGAACAGCTGTTCCAGACCTCGCTCAAACAGATCCTCGCCCACCCTCAGGAGAGCGCCTTCGCCCTGCAAGTCGCCGGTCGCCACCGTTTCCACTGCCAGTGGCGCGCACCGCATCAACCCATGCGCAGCACACCGCCAAGCAGCGACCCGCGCGTGAGCAAGGCGCTGGCCCAGGCCGGCCTGCTGCTGGAGAAGGATATTCCGGTGCTGATCCAGGGCGAGACGGGCGTTGGCAAGGAGGTCTTCGTCAATACCCTGCATCAGGCCAGCAGCCGCGTCGGCCAGCCGTTGATCGCGGTGAACTGCGCAGCGATCCCGGCAGAACTGGTGGAGTCGGAGCTGTTCGGCTACGAGAAAGGCGCCTTCACCGGTGCCCACCACAAAGGCAACACCGGGCTGATCCGCAAGGCTGACGGCGGCATCCTGTTTCTCGACGAAATTGGCGACATGCCCCTTCCAACCCAGGCCCGACTGCTGCGTGTGCTGCAGTCGCGCTGCATCCAGCCGCTGGGCAGTGGTGAGCCGGTGGCGGTGGACATTCGCGTGGTCTCGGCGAGCAACCTCGACCTGGCTGCCGAAGTCCGCGCCGGGCGATTTCGCCAGGACCTCTACTACCGCATCGCCGGGCTGGCACTGGTACTGCCCCCGTTGCGCGAGCGCAGCGATCGGCGGGCGCTGATCGAGCAGGTGCATGCACGTTACCGCGAACCCGGACAGGTACAACACTTGTCGCCACGGATGCTGGCGCTGTTCGAGCAGCACCCCTGGCCGGGAAACCTGCGCGAGCTGGTGACCGTGATGCAGGTTGCCCTGGCGTTGGCGGGGCCTGATGCCATCGGCGAAGAGCACCTGCCAGCGGCGTTCCTGGTGGAAGCTTCGGCCCCCCTGCCTGCACCCGAACGGGCCGACACCGGGCAAGACCTCAACACGCTGCTGCGCGAAGCCAACGGTAATCTTTCCTCGGTGGCGCGGGCGCTGGGGATCAGCCGTACGACACTGTACAAGCGGCTGCGCTCGACGGCCGCAGGCTGAGCCAGGGCAGCGCAGCCGATTCCGCTGCAACGCCCACCATTTCAGCTGGAGCCGCTGCCCGTCACCTGCCGTTCAGCAGGCTTTTCCTACTTCCGCACCGGAAAATGGACACACAGCCACCTGTGGATGCGTGCCCAATGCAAACAACAAATACCGTCCTCATGATTCGCCCGGCGCGGTTCGCCTTCAACCCCGACACCGCCCTGACCAACCGCTTCCAGAGCGCACCGCTGGACCCTGACGCCGCCAGCAGCAAAGCCCTCGAGGAGTTCGACGGCTATGTGCAGACCCTGCGCCAGCACGGCGTCGAGGTTCTGGTGGTGCAGGACACGCCCGAACCGCACACACCCGATTCGATCTTCCCCAACAACTGGTGGAGCAGCCATGCCGATGGCAGCCTGGTGCTCTACCCGATGGAAGGTCACAACCGTCGCCTGGAGCGCGAAAAGGGTGTGCTGCAGGTGATCGAGGAACGCTTCGCCATCGAACGCACCATCGACCTGAGCCCACTGGAACAGCAGAATCTGTTCCTCGAAGGCACTGGCAGCATGGTTCTGGATCGCGAGCACCGTATCAGCTACGCCTGCCATTCCGGCCGCACCCACGAACAGGCGCTGCGCCAGTTCGCCGAACGCCTCGGCTACCGCCTGTGCCTGTTCCACGCCCTCGATCGCCAGCAGGCACCGATCTACCACAGCAACGTGATGATGAATGTCGGCCGCACCCTGGCTGTGGCCTGCCTTGACGCCCTGCCCCACGCCGACGAACGCCGCACCCTCGAACACTCCCTGCGCGACACCGGCAAGGAGGTGCTGGCACTGGGTTTCGACCAGTTGGAGGGCTTCGCCGGCAACATGCTCGAAGTGCACGACCGCAGCGGTCGCTCGCTGCTGGTGATGTCGCGCAACGCCTGGCGCTCGCTGGACGCCAGCCAACGCCGCCAGGTCGAGCGCCACAGTCATCCGCTGGTGGTCGATATCTACCACATCGAACGCATTGGCGGGGGCAGCGCACGCTGCATGCTCGCCGAAGTCCACCTTCCCTCGCGCCACTGAGCCCCCAAAGGAGCACTCCATGACTCGCTATATCGACGTGCAAGACCTCGCCCGCCTGGTCAACCGCAAGGGTCTGCCCACCTGCCTGGCGGAGATGGCTGAATACATTCGTGACGACTACCTGCGCTGGCACGACTTCGAAAAGTGCCCGCGCCTGGCCAACCACTCGCCCGATGGCGTGATCGAACTGATGCCGGTGTCCGACGCCAGCCTGTACGCCTTCAAGTACGTCAACGGCCACCCGAAGAACACCCACAACGGGCTGCTCACCGTAATGGCGTTCGGTGCGCTGGGCGATGTCGGCACCGGCGCCCCAGTGCTGCTCAGCGAAATGACCCTGACCACCGCTATTCGCACCGCCGCCACCTCGGCCCTGGCCGCAGGCTACCTGGCACGCAAGGACAGCCGAAGCATGGCGCTGATCGGCAACGGTTCGCAAAGCGAGTTCCAGGCCATCGCCTTCCACACCCTGCTGGGCATCGAAGAGATCCGCCTGTTCGACATCGACCGCGCCGCCTCGCAGAAACTCGCGGCCAACCTGGCCGGCTACCCCAAGCTCAAGCTGATCATCGCAGCATCCGTGGCCGATGCGGTACGCGGTGCCGACATCGTCACCACGGTCACTGCCGACAAGGCCTATGCCACCATTCTCACCCCCGAAATGATCGAACCGGGCATGCACCTCAACGCCGTGGGCGGCGACTGCCCGGGCAAGACCGAACTGCACCGCGAGATCGTCGAGCGCGCACGGGTGATCGTCGAGTACGAACCGCAGAGCCGCATCGAGGGTGAAATCCAGCAGATGCCGGCGGATTCGCCGACCACAGAATTCTGGCAGGTGGTCGAAGGGATCGCTGCCGGTCGCGAGAACGCCGCGCAGGTGACCCTGTTCGATTCGGTGGGCTTTGCCCTGGAGGACTACTCGGCGCTGCGCTATGTGCTGGATGTGGCCAAGGCGCTGGATATCGGCCACGACATTGCCCTGGTGCCCGAGCTCGAGAACCCGAAGGACCTGTTCGCCCTGCTGCAACCAAAAGCCGCGGCGCGTAACGCCAGCGCAGCATAAAAAAGCGGGGGCTGTAGTGCGCAGCCCCCGCAGGTCTGGATCAGTCGCCGGCCACTGCAGCCTGGACGGCACGGGCGAAGCGGTCGGCCACTTCGTCGATCTGCTCGGCGCTGATGATCAGCGGCGGCAGGAAACGCACTACAGCGCCATGCCGGCCACCCAGTTCGAGAATCAGGCCGCGCTTGAGGCACTCGCGCTGAACCTTCGGTGCCAGGCTGCGTGAGGCCGCCGGGTGGCCGAGGGCATCCAGCGCACCGTCCGGATCGATCAACTCGACCCCCAGCATCAAGCCTCGGCCGCGAATATCGCCCAGGTGCGGGTAGTCACGCTGCAGGTGCTGCAGATGGCCGCGCAGGCGCTGGCCCATGGCGGCGGCGTGTTCGTCCAGGCGATGCTCCACCAGGTAATTGATCACCGCCGATCCTGCGGCCATGGCCATCTGGTTGCCACGGAAGGTCCCGGCGTGAGCCCCAGGCGCCCAGGTGTCGAGCCACTCACGGTAGACCACTACCGCCAGCGGCAGGCTGCCGCCAATGGCTTTGGACAGGGTCACCACGTCTGGCACGATGCCCGCATGCTCGAAGGCGAACATACGCCCGGTGCGGGCGAAGCCGCTCTGGATCTCGTCGACGATCAGCGCCACCCCAGCCTGCTCGGTGATACGGCGCACACCGCGCAGCCACTCGATATCGGCCGGAATCACACCGCCCTCGCCCTGCACCACCTCAAGAATCACCGCCGCCGGCAGCTGTACCCCGGCCTCCGGGTCGAGCAGCAGGTTTTCCAGGTAATGCAGGTTGGCACGCACCCCCGCCTCGCCGCCCAAACCGAACGGGCAGCGGTAGTCATAGGGATAGGGCATGAACTGCACGCCGCTGTTGAGCAGTGCACCCAGGGGCTTTTTCGGCCCCAGGCTGCCCATCAGGCTCAGGGCGCCCTGGGTCATGCCGTGGTACGCCCCCTGGAAAGCCAGCACCGTGCTGCGCCCGGTGGCGGTACGCACCAGCTTCAACGCAGCTTCCACCGCATCGGTGCCAGTCGGCCCGCAGAACTGGATCTTCGCCTCGCGACGCAATGCCTCGGGCAGTACCGCAAACAGGTCCTGAACGAAGCGATCCTTGACCGGCGTGGTCAGGTCGAGGGTGTGCAGCGGCAGCTCATCGGCCAGCACGCGCTGGATCGCTTCGACCACAACCGGGTGATTGTGCCCCAGCGCCAGGGTACCGGCACCGGCCAGGCAGTCGATGAACTGACGGCCTTCGACGTCCTCGACATGGATGCCCCGGGCGCGCTTGAGCGCCAGCGGAATGCGACGTGGGTAGCTGCGGGCATTGGACTCCTGTTGCTGCTGGCGCAGCAGCAAGGCTGAATCCTCGAACTGGTACAGAGATTCCGGCGCAACAGCCGGCAGTGCCTGGGCAAGGCTGGAAGCGGTAGACATCGGCGAACCCTCGCAAGCAAGTAGGAATGCCCGCCACGTCCCTGTAACCGGATGTGTGTCGGGAAGTCATCGCTTGGGAGACGCTTGAGTAGGGTGTGGATTTAGCAGATTTTGGGGCCAACGTGGCTTTTCGCAGAGGCGTCCGCGAAAGCCACGTTGACCGATGATCAGGCCCGAGCCTCCCGCGCAGGCACCTGCAACCAGACCCGCAGCCCGTCACTGCGACTGTCGAAACGCAAGCTGCCCGCGCAGCGCTGGACGATCGCCTGGACAATCGCCAATCCCAGCCCACTGCCGACACTCTTGCTGTTGCGCCAGAAACGCTCGGTCAGGTGCTTGAGGTCCTCGTCGGCAATGCCCGGGCCATGATCGCGAACCAGAAAGCCCACCTGCCCATCGGCCATCTGCACCTCCAGCTCCACCGCCTCATTGCCACCATGGCGCAGGGCGTTGTCCAGCAGGTTGCGCAGCGCCGCCACCGCCAAGGGCGCGGGCATGCCCAGGTAGATGCGGGTGGCCTCTTCGGGCAGGCGCAGGACGATCCGCCGGTTGTCGCCGCCACCGGCGTCCTGCACCGCCTGGCGCGCGACTTGCTCGGCACTGCACAGCACGCCATCTTCGAACGACAGGCTACCCTCGACCCGGGCCAGCATCAGCAGTTGCTCCAAGGTCCGGTGCATGCGGTCGGCGCCCTGCTCGGCATGCTCCAGGGCCTGCTCGCGCACGCTTCCATCGGTCATGCGCGCCACTTGCAGGTGGGTCTTGATGGCGGTCAGAGGGCTGCGCAGTTCGTGCGCCGCATCATCGGTCAGGCGTCGCTCGCGCTCGATGGTCTGGGCGATCCGCAGGAACAGCTGGTTCTGGGTTTCCAGCAATGGCTGCAGCTCGCTGGGCATGCCCGCCACCTGCAAGGGTTCGACGCTGTCTGCGCGGCGCTTGCGCAGGGCATCGCGCATGCGGTTGAGCGGCTCCAGCCCCTTGCCCAGACCAATCCACAGCAGCCCCAGGCTGCCGAGCAAGGCCATCAGCACCGGTGCCGAAGCGGCCAGCAGGATCGACTGGTTGAGCGCCTCGCGTTCCTGATGGCGATCGGCCGTGGTGATCCGCACATCGCCGTGGTTGTAGGTGAAGGTGCGCCATGAACTGCCATCGATCGTCTGGTCACGGAAGCCGCTGCGCTGATCGTCCATGCTGCCATCGTGTTTGTGGTTGCTGGCCAGGATCTCGCCGCGCAGGGAACTGACCTGGCAGGCCATGCCGTCCGGCACGCTGAACTGGTCGGCCGCAAAGTGCGCGTCCCGGCCCTTGGCCCCCAACGGCTGCGGCAACTGGTCGACCAGGCCCGCCACCATCCGTGCCGAAGCCACCAGGCGCTGGTCGAGGGAGAACATCATCTGCTGGCGCAGGTCGCGCAACATCCAGGCCGCGGCCAGGATCCAGATCAGGATGAAGGCACTGCCCAGGATCAGCGACAGACGAACCCGCAGGCTCATGGCGCGGTCTCCTGCGGGGCCTGCGCTGCACCCAGGCGATAGCCCAGCCCGCGTACGGTCTCGACGATACTGTTGCCAAGCTTGCGCCGCAGGTGGTGGATGTGAACGTTCAGGGCATTGCTCTCGACTTCATCGCTGAAGCCATAGACGCAATCCTTGAGCTGTTCGCTGGACAGCACGCGCCCGGGATTCTGCAGCAAGGCCTGAAGCAAGGCCTGCTCGCGTCGGGACAGATCGACCGCACGACCGGCCAGGGTCGCCTCGCAACTGCTGGGGTTATAGACCAAGGGGCCGTGCTCGATGACATTCACGGCGCGCCCGGCCACGCGGCGCAGGAGCGTGTGCAGGCGCGCCGCCAGCTCGCGCAGGTCGAAAGGTTTGAGCAGGTAGTCGTCGGCGCCGGCCTGCAGGCCATCGACCCGGTCGGTGACCGCATCACGGGCCGTGAGCACCAGCACTGGCAGCACCTCGCCCTGCTGGCGCAGGCGCCGCAACAGCTTGAGGCCGTCTTCGTCGGGCAACCCCAGGTCGAGGATCATCACGTCGAACTGGGCCGCCTGGAGCAGTGCACGTGCCGCCGAGGCGCTGGCGACCCGATCGACGGTCAGGCCCTGGGCCGTGAGGCCGGCGCAGATGCCGCTGGCGATCAGGTCGTCGTCCTCGCAGAGCAGTACGTGCATGGGAAATCTCCGGGTAGGTGGATGCGCAGTGCAACAAAACGGGATTAAGCGCCGATTATGAACCTCACCCCGCGTTTCGTCGCCTGCGCCAGCCGTCGATTACTCGAGTACCTCGACCGGCATGCCGACTTCAAGTCGCCCGCTGCCATCGACCGCCAGGTTCTGCCCGAACAGTACGTCCCCTTCCCGCTCACGAAAGGTCTTGAGGGTGGTCAACGGCTCCCGGTCGCTACTGCGCTCACCCGTCTGTGGGTCGAGGGTGGTGAGGATGCAGCGCACACTGGGCTTGAGCACCCGCAGGGTCAGGTCGCCGATACGGATACGCTTCCAGCCGTCTTCGGCAAACGCCTCGGCGCCCTCGACCACCAGGTTGGGACGAAAACGCAGCATCTGCATCGGCCGGCCGATGCGCCGGTTGAGCTCATCGAGCGAGCCCTGGCCGATCAGTAATAAAGGAAAGCCGTCGGGGAAGGCCGCACGGTCACTGTTGAGGCCATAGCCGCTGGGCAGGTAGCGTGCTCGCTGCTGCGGACAGTGCACCAGACGTACCGCCTTGCCGAGCATCTGACTGAGCCACGCGGCGGCCTCGTCGCCGGCATCAGGCACGCGCAAGGTGTCGCGCCAGATGGTCACCCCGCGCAGGTCGTCGTCGGCACCCGGCACCTTGACCGTCAGCGGCGCCTGCCCAGGGGTTTGCAGCAGCAGGCTTTCTTCATCGCCACCGGTGGCCGTGAGCCGTCCCAATTGTGGCCAGGCACGCTGGGTAAGGAAGCGCCCGGTGTCCTGCTCGACCACCATCCAGCGCCGGTCGCCCGACAGTCCCATGGCATCCACCGTAGACTCGCCCAGACTCTGCGCCTGGCAAGACTTCACCGGATACCGATACAACGCACTCAGAAACATCCCAGCCCGCCTTGTGCCAGTCAAAAAGCCAAGCTTATACCCACCACGGGGCGTGTGCAGGTATCAGACTGGCGCATGATCGAGCGACAGACGCTCGCGCACCACATCCACCAGGCGGTCCGGCTGGAACTTGGAGAGGAAGTTGTCGCAGCCGACCTTCTTCACCATCGACTCGTTGAAGCTGCCCGACAGCGACGTGTGCAGCACCACGTAAAGCCCGCGCAGACGCGGGTCATTGCGGATCTCGGTGGTCAGGCGGTAACCGTCCATCTCCGGCATTTCGGCATCGGTGAAGATCATCAGCAGTTTTTCGCAGACGTCCTCTCCGGCATCGGCCCAGCCCTTGAGCATGCGCAGCGCCTTCAGGCCATCACTGGCGATGTGCAGCTTCACACCCAGTTGCGACAAGGTGTCACGCAGTTGGGCCAGGGCCACGCTGGAGTCATCCACGAGCAGCACTTCACGACCGCGGGCACGGGCGAGCACCGGGTCTTCGAGCTTGTCGCGCGACACCTTGGCGCTGTAGGGCACGATCTCGGCCAGCACCTTCTCCACGTCGATGATCTCCACCAGTTTCTCGTCGACCTTGGTGATCGCGGTCAGGTAATGCTGGCGGCCGGCACTGGTAGGCGGTGGCATGATGGCTTCCCAGTTCATGTTGACGATGCGGTCGACGCCGCCCACCAGGAAGGCCTGTACCGAGCGATTGTACTCGGTGACGATGATGGTGCTGTCCGGCCCTGGCTGCAGCGGGCGCATGCCGATCGCCTGGGACAGGTCGATCACCGGCAGCGTCTGGCCGCGCAGGTTGACCACGCCACAGACGAAGGTGTGGCGCTGCGGCATCAGGGTCAGCTTGGGCAGTTGCAGCACCTCCTGCACCTTGAACACGTTGATCGCGAACAGCTGTCGCCCCGCCAGGCGGAACATGAGGATTTCCAGGCGGTTCTCGCCTACCAATTGCGTGCGTTGATCTACCGTGTCGAGAATGCCAGCCATTGCGCAACCCCCTGGCTCTGTGCCGGAAAAAGTGGATACATCCGCCCTGTATCGGCACAATCTGCCGGAGCTTGACCCCTGCAGAAAAATGCCTGAACGGCGATTGATATCACTTTACCATCATGCTTTACTGCTGCCACATCCCTCCTCATCCGCCGCGCTGCGGACGTACCACTGCCTCTGAGACCTCATCAGGGAAACCCCTAGGAGCAATCGGGAGCAACCTGATATTCGCAATATCCATTAGCCATTAATGTGACGCCATTCTCACTGCATGAACGGAGTCAGGCTCTTGTCAGCGAACATCTCGGTGTGGCCAACCCCTGCTCCAACCCCGCACGTTGGAGTTTCATGATGGAGCGGGCGCTCTCGAACACAGCGATCCTGCAGGACTTCCTGCTGGATGCGCAGGTCCTGCTGAACGAGTCCCAGGAATGCCTGCAACACCTGGAGCTGATCAGCAACGACGCTGACGCTTGCCATTGCCTGAGCAAAGCCCTCAAGACACTCGCCCGTCGAGCAGACGCCTCGGGCGTACTCGAGATCGCCCACTACGCCTCGGCCCTGCACCGCCTGCTGGCGCCTGGCTGCACCAGCCGCAACCTGCCGCAGGGCGCGCTGCCGGCACTGGCCGACTGCCTGACACTGCTGGCCTGGCAACTGGAACTGGTCGATGAACGCACCGGACACCTGAACCTGGACAGCAGCGAGCAGCACCTGCTGCTGGTCACCCTGGCGGGTGTGCTGGATCAACCACTCCCGCAGGCCTGTACCCTGTGCGACGAAAACGAGCGCCACTGCGTGCACCCCCAGTTGCTCAATATGACCATTGAGCCCAAGCACGCCTACGGCACATCAACTCGCAAAGACTAGGGGTCTGTCTGAAATGTGCAGACACATTTCAGACAGACCCCTAGTGATGTGGCCCCGCGTAACTCGTGTGACTGGCGGCCCCAAACACATGGCAACTTGGCAAGTTTGTACAAGTTCTGTCTAGTTCCGCAGACTCGCCGCGTTAGTTGAGTTTGGAAGTTACTGCCTTCTCAAACGATAATGGCTTATTGCCACTTCTACAGGCATTGCACCCCATTGCCATGCCTCGGAAACACCTTGGTTTCAGGCAACTAACCAGCCGGGACCAAACCAACTCGAAGTGATACCATGCGCGCAAATGAACGAACGCCCAACGGATCTTCAGCGATTACAACAGGGCTCGTTCCTGGTTGAAAGGCAGGACATTCACGATTCTCCAGAGAGATTGGCGACCTGCGCCGGCAATAATTCAGTGGCTTTCCTATCTATGCTCCCACGCTTGAAGATTTCCCTGCGTTGTCGCTCTCGCACCGCCTTGCTGCGTGCGGCAACCGCCGTGCTGTGCGTGGCATCGCTGGTCACCAACCTGGTGCTCTACAGCAACGGGCAACCTGTATCGGCCGGTGCCCTGGCGCTGCAGTTGGCCGCCCTGCTCGGGGCCGGCTGGCACCTGCGTCATGGCGCTCGATCGATCAACCTGCTGCCGGCGGAGCTGGCCGACCGCATGCTCAAGGTCCAGGAAAGCGAACGCCAGCACCTGAGCCGCGAGTTGCACGATGACATCGGCCAGTTGCTCACCGCCGCCAAGCTTCAACTCGACTGGTTGCAACGTCGCGTGCCTGCACCGCTGCAGGCGCAGTGCGACACGCTGCGCAAGACCCTCGACGACACCCTGGGCAACGTGCGTGACGTCTCGGCGTTGCTCAACCCACGGCAACTGGCCAGCCTGGGCCTGGAGGCCAGCCTGCGCGCGCATCTGCTGCGTGCCCTCGAGAACAGCGAGGTGCACTGGAGCCTGGAATGCAAACAGCGCTTGGGCGGCATCTCCGAGGAAGTGACCATGGCCGCCTTTCGCATCACCCAGGAAGCGGTCACCAACGTGCTGCGCCATGCCCAGGCGCGCAACTTGCTGATCAGCCTGCAACGCACCCCCGCCGGGTTGCTGCTGACGATCCTCGATGACGGTGTGGGCTTCGTCCCGGCCAGCAAACCGGGCGAAGTCGGGCAACGTGGCATGGCCGGCATGCAGGAGCGAGCCACCGCCCTGCAGGGCAGCCTGAGCGTGACCAGCCAGCCTGGAGCGGGCACCCGAATCGAAGCGCTGTTCCCCTGGCCTGCACGCAGCCAGGAACGTGCCAGGACACCCGCCACCGATGATTAGACTGCTGTTGATCGACGACCATTCGCTGATTCGCGCGGGCGTGCGCGCACTGGTGTCCGATATTCCCGACTACACCGTGGTCGGTGAAGCCGACGACGGCCAGCACCTGCTGGAGATGGTCCAGCGCCTGAGCCCCGACATCGTCCTGCTGGACATCTCGATGCGCTCGACCAACGGCCTCGACGCTCTGACGCAATTGCGCGCAAACGGTTGCACCTGCAAGGTGCTGATCCTGTCGATGCACACCGACCCCGACCTGATCATGCGTGCCCTCGAAAGCGGCGCCCACGGCTACCTGCTCAAGGACACCACCGCCAACGAGCTGGAGCACGCCCTGGCCGCGTTGCGCAACGGCGAGCGCTACCTCAGCCCGGCCATCGCCCACACGGTGATCAATCAGGCCCTGCTGCGCGCACAGGCCAGCAAGCAGCCGAGCAGCGATCGCCACAACCTCACCGCCCGACAACTGGAAATCCTGCGCCTGATCGTGCGTGGCAAGTCCACGCGCGAGATCGCCGCAGGCTTGGGGCTGTCGATCAAGACCGTTGAAACTCACCGCTCGCAAATCATGAAGCGTCTGCAGATCTACGATGTCGCGGGCTTGGTGCTGTTCGCGGTGCGCGAGAAAATCATCAGCCTGGACGACTGAACAGCGGCGAATCGGCGGGCAGGTGCACGCGCAGGGCGCCCGGCGCCGCCTCGAAACGCAGGCTGCCGGCCTGCAACGGCTCACCGTCCAGGTTGATGTCCAGCCCCTCGGCCTGGCCGATCTCGACCCAGGGCAGGCGCGCACGCACGAACAGCTCCTCGCCCGTCAGCAAGTCACGCAGTGCGCCCACCATCGCCTCGGGTGCAGGCAGAATCGCGACCTCCAGCAAGCCATCATCGGCCAGCGCCTCGGGGCACAGCACATGGCCGCCGCCGGCCTGGCGACCGTTGCCGATGGCCAAGGCCAGCAACTGCCCCTGCCAGTGGAAATCAGGCCCGTGCAGGGTCGCCGAAGCGGCCTGCAACTCACTGAAGCGCGACAGCCCGGTGAACAGGTACGCCGCCCCACCCAGTACCTTCTTCAAGTCTTCGGACGTATTGGCTGTCACCTGGCTGCCAAAGCCGCCGGTGGCCATGTTGAGGAACATCTGCTCACCCACCCGCCCCAGGTCGATGGGACGGGCCGGTACATCCAGCAAGGCCAGGGCGGCCGCTGGCTCCAACGGCACACCGGCGGCGCGGGCAAAGTCGTTGGCAGTGCCCAGCGGCAGCAAGGCCAGGCTGGCGTCGGCCTGCATTTGGGCCATGGCCTCGGCGATATCGCGAAGGGTACCGTCGCCACCGCCGGCTACCACGTGCGTGTAACCGCCCGCCAGGGCTTCTTCGACCAAACGCCGGGCATCGCCCGCCTCCCAGGTCAGGCGCACATCCAGTACCTGCCCGCGCTCGCGTCGCACGCCCACGGCGCTGCGCACCTCTTCGTTCATGGCCTGCTTGCCATGCAGGATCAACATCGCCTTGTGCCCGTGCATACGAGATTCTCCTTAGAACACGCCAACCTCAATCTCGACCACAGGCAACCGGCAATTGCTGCACGGCAACGTAAAATTCAACCCAGGCCATCACTCGACAAATAATTGGCTACGCTTAAGAGAGCCCCGCCACACAGTCATATTATTGACCCTTGTGCAGCCTCACCTGACAGGAGCGGTCATGCGTATTCTCTGGACATTGCCCTACCTGCCCTGGCCCACCACCAGCGGCAGCAAGACCCGCCAGTACCACTTGCTGCGCGAACTGGCACATCACGGCCATCGCATCACGTTGCTGGTGCAATCGAAGGTGCCTCTGTCCGATCCCGCGCGCCAAGCCCTCGAACCGCTGCTCGAACGCCTGATCGTGTTGCCACGGCGCCCCGTGCAGAGCCCGCTCAACCTGCTCGCCTCACCCATCATCGACTACCCCATGCGCGCCATCATCAATGGCTTGGCGCCCTGCCTTCGGCACCGCTTCGAGCAGTTGCTCGACGAGCCCTGGGATGTCATCCAGATCGAACACAGCTACGCCTTCCAGCCCTTCGAGAAGGCCCTGCAACGGCGCGGCCTGCCCTACCTGCTCAGCGAACACACCCTCGAGTCGGTGATGGGCGCAGCCTGCCATGATCGCCTGCCCTTGTGGTTGCGTCCGCTCAACGCCTTCGATCGCTGGCGCTACCGGCGCTGGGAGCAGCGCGTGCTGCGCCAGCCCAACGAAGTCGTGGCGGTCAGCCCGCACGACGCCGAGCTGATCGGACAGATCAGCGGGCGGACGGTGAACGTGGTGGTCAATGGCGTCGACTGCGATCACTACCAGCACGTGCAACCGGCCCTGCACAGTCAGCGTCTGCTGTTCGTCGGCAACTTCGAATACGGCGCGAACCTGGAGGCCATCGAGTGGGCACTGGAAGACATCCTGCCCCAGGTCTGGCAGAGCAATCCGGCAGTGCGCCTGGCCATCGCCGGGCACGCCCTGCCCGCGCACTGGAAGCTGCACTGGAACGACCCGCGCATCGAATGGCTTGGCTACCGCCCCGACCTTCGCGAAGTGCAACGGCGCTCGGCGCTGTTCTTCGCGCCGCTGCGTTATGCCGGCGGGTCGAAGGTGAAGATTCTTGAGGCGATGGCCGCCGGGATGCCGGTGATCACCACCGGCAAGGGCGCTTCGGGCCTGGCAGTGAACAATGGCGAGCACTACCTGGGCGGTGACGACGGCAGCCAACTGGCGCTGCTGCTGACCCAGTTGCTCAACCAGCCCTGGCGCATGACCCAACTGGGGGAAGCCGGGCGACAGTTCGCCCGGCAGCGCCATGACTGGAGCGTTGCCGCCCAGCAACTGGAGAACGTGCACATGCGCCTGACCCAACTGGCACCGGCGCAGGCCGCGCCGCTCGGCGGGATGCTAGCCAAGTAGCTCGCTGAATGGGATGAACGTCACGCTGTCGCCTGGGCTCACCGTCGTGCCCTCACGCACCTCGACCAGCCCCTCGGCCCAGGCTGCGCTGCGCAGTACACCCGAGCTCTGGTTCGAGTAGATGCGTACCTGCCCACCCTCGATCCGCGCACGCAGGTATTCGCGACGATTGCCCGGCTTGGGCCAGTCGAAACCTGCCGGCACGTCGAAACGCAGCGGCGTGACCTGCTCGACGCCCAGGCGACGCAGCAAGTAGGGACGTGTCAGCAAGGCGAAGGTAACCAAGGTGGACGCCGGATTCCCCGGCAGGCCGATCACCGGCACGCCACGGAAAAGCCCGAAGGTCAGTGGCTTGCCCGGCTTGATCGCCAGCTTCCACAGCGCCAGCTCGCCAGCCTCGCGCAGGGCCATGCCCAGGTAGTCGGCCTCCCCTACCGACACACCGCCGGTAGAAAGAATCAGGTCGACGTCGCCCAGACTGGCCAGGCATTGGCGGGTCAGCGCCAGGTCATCGGCGAGGATGCCGGCATCGATGACCTCGCAGCCCATGCGCTGCAACCAGCTGACCAGCAGTCGGCGGTTGCTGTTGTAGATCTGCCCCGGGCCCAGCGGCAGCCCCGGCTCGACCAGCTCGTCTCCGGTCGACAACACCGCGACCCGCACCCGGCGCCGCACACGCAGGTAGCCGTGGCCCAGGGTGGCGGCAAGACCCAGTTCGATCGGGCCCAACAGCGTGCCGGCGTTCATCACCTGCTCGCCAGCGCGGGTTTCCTGGCCCTGGGGGCGCACATTCTGGTGCGGCGCCAAAGCTTCGACAAAGCGCACGCGGCCATCGTCGAGCACCTCGGCGTTTTCCTGCATTTCGACGCAGTCGGCACCTTCAGGCAGCGGCGCACCGGTGAAGATCCGCGCGCAGGTGCCAGGTTGCAGCGGTGCCGGAGCGTGACCGGCAAAGATGCGCTGGCTCACCGGCAGCGGTTCGCCCTGCCAGTCGGCAAGACGCAAGGCGTAGCCGTCCATGGCGCTGTTCGGCCAGGGCGGCAGGTCGACGCTGGCGAACAGGTCGTGCGCCAGTACACGGCCTTCGGCATCGGCCAGCTCGACCTCTTCGGTTTCACTGATCGGCGCCGCCTCGGCCAGCGCCAGCAGGCGCTCCAGCGCTTCTTCCACCGGCATCAACGGCCGGCTCGACGCAGCCTCAGCCACGGCTGTCACAGGCCTGCGCCTGCTTCAGGTGCGCGACGAAATTGCAGGGACGATGGCGGGCGTCGAGCTGCTCGGCGAGGATGCCGTCCCAGCCCGTGCGCACCGCGTTGGTCGAGCCGGGCAGGCAGCACACCAGGGTGCCGTTGGCCAGGCCCGCAAGGGCGCGGGACTGTACGGTGGACGTGCCGATGTCCGGCACCGAGATCTGCCGGAACAGCTCGCCGAAGCCATCGACTTGCTTGTCCAACAGGCAGGCGACGGCTTCGGGGGTGCTGTCGCGGCCAGTGAACCCGGTGCCGCCGGTGATCAGCACCACCTGTACCTGGTCGTCGGCGATCCAGGTGGCGACCTGGGCGCGGATCTTGTAGAGGTCATCCTTGAGCAGCACCCGCTCTGCAAGGCGGTGGCCTGCGGCGCTGAGGCGATCGACGAACATCTGCCCGGAGGTGTCGTTGTCGAAGGTACGGGTGTCGCTGACTGTCAGCACGGCAATGTTCAACGGCACGAAGGGGGTATCTGCCTTGGCTTTCATGAGGGTCCGTCGCAGGGGGAAAGAATGCGCCAGTTATATCACAGCGCAGCCTTGTTCTTGGTCAATGCCCGCTGATTGCCGCTATGCTCGACTATGCGAGGAACTTTGCAAGGACGCCTCGCGTCATAACGTCATCAAGCACCATCGCACTGGAGAAACACGATGATTCAACGGACAATTCCCGCCTTCATGCTCGCCCTGGGCCTGGCCACCCTCGCCGGTTGCGCTTCGCCAACCGTCATCACGTTGAACGACGGCCGCGAGATTCAGGCCGTGGACAAACCTTCCTATGACGAAGACTCCGGCTTCTACGAATTCGAACAACTCGATGGCAAGCGTACACGCATCAACAAGGATCAGATTCGCACCGTGAAAGAGCTCTGATCTGCACCTCGTTTTGAGCAAACGGCCTTTTAACAACAAGGGCTTGCGTTCAAAAATACGATGCAGTAGGATTTTCGAAATCGGAGTGTAGCGCAGCCAGGTAGCGCGTCTCGTTCGGGACGAGAAGGCCGCAGGTTCGAATCCTGTCTCTCCGACCAGATCCTTCGAAAAAGCCCGCCTAGTGCGGGCTTTTTCGTGCCTGGGTGATCGCCATTCAGGCGCTGCCTGCAGCGAATTGCAGCGCCGCCAACCTGGCATAGAGTGGGTTTTCCTCGACCAGTTGGCGATGACTGCCGACAGCAACCACCCTACCCTGGTCGATCACCGCAATGCGATCGGCATGCTGCACGGTCGCCAGCCTGTGGGCGATCACCAAGGTGGTACGCCCGGCCATCAACTGCGGCAAGGCCTGCTGGATCAGGTGCTCGCTCTGCGCGTCGAGCGCGCTGGTAGCCTCATCGAGCAGCAGCACCGGCGCATCCACCAGCAGCGCCCGGGCAATCGCCAGGCGCTGGCGCTGACCACCCGACAGGCCGACGCCACCCTCGCCCAGCGGCGTCTGGTAGCCCTGGGGCAATTGCTGGATGAATTCGTGAGCATGGGCACTGCGCGCCGCCGCCTCGACCTGGGAGGCACTCGCCTGCGGCCTTCCGTAGCGGATATTGGCCTCGACCGTACCACGAAACAGCGCTGGGTTCTGCGCCACCAGGGCGAACTGGCGACGCAGGTCGTCGGGGTCGAGCGCTGCAATCGGCTGTCCATCGAGCAGAATGCTACCGGACTGTGGGTCGTGAAAACGCAGCAGCAGGTCGAACAGCGTCGACTTGCCCGCCCCCGATGGCCCCACCAACGCCACGGTCTGCCCAGGTGCTATGACCAGGCTCAGGCCATCGATGGCAGCCACCGACGGGCGTGACGGATAGGCGAAGTGCACATCGCGCAACTCGATCTGCCCGCTGGCCCGTGCGCCGGGCAGTGTCGAGGGCTGCGACGGCGGTACGATCGCGCTGCTTGCCGCGAGCAACTCGGCAATACGCTCGGCGGCCCCGGCAGCCCGCTGCAACTCACCGATCACTTCGCTCAAGGTGCCCACGGCGCTGCCCACGATCAGGCTGTAGAACACGAACGCGGCCAGCTCGCCCCCGGAGATGCGCCCGGCGATCACATCCATGCCGCCCACCCAGAGCATCACGGCCACGGCGCCCAGGACCAGAACGATCACCACGGTGATCAACCACGCCCGCTGGGCAATGCGCCGGCGCGCCACATCGAAAGCCGCCTCGACGGTATCGGTGAACAACTGGCGATCATGGGCCTGGTGGTTGTAGGCCTGCACGGTCTTGATCTGCCCGAGCGTCTCGGCGACGTAGCTGCCGACGTCAGCGACCCTGTCCTGGCTCTGGCGTGACAGGCTGCGCACCCGGCGGCCGAACAGCAGGATCGGCGACAGCACCAGCGGCAGCGCCAGCACCACGATACTGGTCAACTTGGGATTGGTGACGAACAGCAACACCACCCCGCCCAGCACCATCAGCGCATTACGCAGGAACATCGACAGCGACGAGCCGATCACCGATTGCAGCAGCGTGGTATCAGCGGTCAGCCGCGACTGGATCTCCGAGCTGCGGTTATCCTCGAAGAACCCCGGATGCAGGCTGATCAAGTGATCGAACACCGCACGGCGGATATCGCCGACGCAACGCTCGCCAATCCACGACACCAGGTAGAAGCGGCTGAAGGTTCCAACCGCCAAGGCCAGCACCAGCACCATGAACAGCGCAATCGTCTGGTTGAGCTGGTGCGCAGAACCGGTCATGAAACCCTGATCCACCAGCAGGCGAATACCCTGGCCCATGGACAGGGTGATGGCTGCCGTGACGATCAGCGCCAGCAAGGCGAGCATGGCCTGTCGGCGATAGGGACGCACGAATTGCCAGGCCAGCCCCAAGGCGCGGCGCTGGCGGGAGGAAAGCGGATCGGACATGGCGCGGACCGGTGAGCGGGAAACCTGCAGACTACCATTCATCTGCCCGAGTGGAACGCCTGCAACCGCCGCGGGGTCGCAGTTCGGTAGGGCCAGTGGCTATAGCTTATCGATCTAACCTGTCACTGGAGCTTTACTGCACTTTCTGTTGCACTGTGCCTGTCGTGATACCGAAGGAGCTGTCACAGGTCAGTCACGGCGAGTGGTTACCCTGAGCTTGCAACCTGATGAGGAGACAGGAAATGAGCTTGCAACATAGCAGCGACACCGTAAAAAACGCCCAGCCCCCGAAACCGCAGGTGTGTGGCTCGATCATCGATGCCCAGGGCCGTGAGGTTCCGATCACCGAACAGATGATCCAGGAGGCCTGCAAGGAGCTCGAGCAGAGCCGGGTGGAGAAAGTCCGCAAGGCTTGAGAAGCCCATGAATCCCTTACAACCCGGCGCTTGCGCCGGGTTTTTCGTTTCCGCGCCCCGGGCAGGCCCGAGAATCCAAAACAATCATTTATTTTTTTGTACACGAAATATGCGCTAAAGATTTCACCGCGACGCGCCGAAACAGGATAAATAGCAGTTAGCCATCACGCGTGCGAAATGGCCCACTGCTTTTCACTCCCACGAATGGTTCGTCCCGATGAAGATAAAAAATAAGCTGGTGCTTGCGTTCGTATTGGTGGCTTTCATCCCGGTGGCCCTGGTCGGTGTGATTTCCGTGGTGAACATCCGCGCTGAGGCGGTGGATCAGTTCCTCGACGGCAGCACCCGCGAAATTCGCCAGATCGACGGCAACATGCGGCAGTTCTTCGACGGCACGCTGCAGAACGTGGAACAAATGGCGACGGATCCTGTATACACATCAGTGAGTACACTCAAGGATTACACCTCTGCCGACGCTGCCAGCCACCCCCTGCCTGCAGCCACCCAACAGGTCATCGACGCCTTTGCCCGCTACGGCGCCACTCATCCTGCGGCCGCCATCATCTCCATCGGCCTCGAAGATGGCACCTACGCCAAATGGCCGGATGACCCGAAACTGGCCAGCTACGATCCACGCGCACGCCCCTGGTACAAGGCCGCCATGGCCACCCCAGGCAAGACCGTGCGCACCGCCGCCTACTACTACGACAAGGACGACGTCGCCCTGGTCGGCACCGCGCGTACGCTCAACGATGCCAGCGGCAAGCCCAAGGGGGTGTTCGTGGTCAGCGTGTCGCTGAAGAACCTCACCGAGCTGGTCAAGAGCATCAAGCTGGGCAAGAGCGGCTACGTGATGCTGATCGAGAACGGCACCGTACTGGTTGATCCACGTGATGCCAGCCATGGCTTCAAGCAACTGAAGGACCTGGGCGAGCCCTACGCACAACTGGCAGCCACCGAGCAAGGATCCACCGAGGTGGTGATCAATGGTGTGCGCTACATGGCCAATGTCTGGACCTCGCCTGACCTGGGCTGGCGCTTCGTCGGCCTGATCGAGTACAGCGAAGTGATGGGCGCCGCCACCCACATGACCTACCTCACCGCCGTCATCGTGCTGGTGCTGGCACTGGTCTTCGCCCTGGTTGCAGCCGCGTTCTCGCGGGTCATCGTCAAGCCTATCGGCCAGGTCAGCACGGGCTTGCAGCAGATCGCCCAGGGCGAAGGCGACCTGCGCCAGGACCTGGTGATCCAGGGCAAGGACGAAACCGCCGAGCTGGCCGGCTGGTTCAACAAGTTCCTCGCGGCGATCCGCCAACTCATCCAGCACATCGGCGCCGCCTCGGGCAACCTGCACGAGGCATCGCGGGCCAACAGCGAACTGGCCGGCAACATGAACGAAGCCGCCGGGCGCCAGCGTGAAGCCGTGGAACTGGTGTCCACCGCCTTCAACGAGATGGTCGCCACCGCCAACGAGGTCGCGCGGTCCTGCAGCAGCGCAGCCGACGCCGCAGAGAACGGCCATCACCGCGTCGCCGAGGGTAAGCAGCAGATCGAGTTGACCACCGACAACGTCAATCGCCTGGGTAGCCGCCTGAGCGAGTCGTCGCAGGCGATGGTCGAGCTCGAGGAAGGCAGCCGCAACATCAACCAGATCCTCGGCACCATCCGCGCCATCGCCGAACAAACCAACCTGCTGGCACTGAACGCAGCGATCGAGGCTGCCCGTGCCGGTGACCAGGGCCGCGGTTTCGCCGTGGTCGCCGATGAAGTGCGGGCGCTGGCCAAGCGTACCGCCGACTCCACCGGCGAGATCGACCAATTGCTCAACACCCTGGGCAACAAGACCCAGGAGGTGTCGCAGAAGATGGAAAGCTGCCTGGACCTGTCGCGGGCCAGCGTGTCGTCGATCGCACGTGCGCGGGACAGCTTCGAGGGTATCCAGCTGTCGGTGAACGAGATCCGCGATCAGAACCTGCAGATCTCGGCGGCTGCCGAAGAGCAGCACAGCGTGGCCGAAGAGATCAACCGGCACATCCAGCAGATCTACGACGAGGCAAGGCTGGTGGAAGGCCTGGCCAGCTCGGCGCAATCGGACTCGGGCAGGCTGTCGCAGCTATCGGAAGAGTTGAACGGGCTGGTCGGGCGCTTCAAGTCCTGACCCTCCTTGTGGGGCGCCGGTTCGGCGCCCCGACGTGCCGCGCGCCTGCACACTCAACAACCGACCGCACGCTCCTCGGCACACAGGGGCGTGGCCTGGGCGTAGAAGACACTGGTCAAGGCCCCGACCACGCCCATGATCAGGCAGAACCCGACGCACACCCAGGGGCTCCACGGCATCAGCGCGATCAGCGCCAAGGGCGTGGTGCTCGCCCAAAGGGCATAGGCCAGGTTGTAGGTGAAGGAAATCCCCGACACCCGGATCTGCGCGGGGAACAGCCCGACCATCACCGATGGCACCACCCCCACCACGCCACACGACAACCCGGCTAACGCATAAGCCGCCCAGGTCCAGCCCCACTGCCCTACCAGGCTGGCATACAGCACGCCGATCCCCAGCGGCAGCAACAGGCTGTAGATCGTCACCGCGCGCCAGGCGCCGATGCGGTCGACCAGCAGCCCCGCCAGTACGCAACCGATATTGAGAAAGACGATACCCACACTGCTGAGCGCGAAGGTATGCCCGGCGTCGATCCCGAAGCGCTGCTGCATGACCGTCGGGGTGATCACCACCAGCACCACCACCGCAGAGGTCAACACGCACGTCAGCAACGCGGCCGGGATCAGCGAAGCGCGGTGGCCGGTGAGCACCGTGCGCAGCGGAAATGCCACGGGCGGCGCCTGCCGCTCACGCAGGGCAAGAAACACTGGCGTCTCGCTCAGCCAACGGCGCAGCCAGACACCGAACACGCCGAACACCCCACCGAGCAGGAAGGGATAACGCCAGGCGAAGTCGAGGATTTCCTGTGGGGTGTAGAGCCGCGCCAGCAAGGTGGCGACCAGCGCGCCAAGCAGGTAACCGAAGGTCAGCCCCGCCTGCAGGAAGCCCAGGGCGTAGCCGCGACGCCCAGGCGGTGCGTGCTCGGCCACGAAGGTCCAGGCGCTGGGCACCTCGCCGCCGACCGCAGCACCCTGCAGGATACGCAGGGCCAGCAGCAGCAGAGGAGCGGCGTAGCCGATGTCGGCGTAGGTCGGCATGACTCCGATCAGCAGGCACGGCAGGGCCATCATCAGGATGCTCAGGCTGAACACGCGCTTGCGCCCAAGATGGTCGGCGAAGTGCGCCATGAGGATGCCGCCCAGAGGGCGTGCCAGGTAGCCGGTGACGAAGATCCCGAAGCTCTGCAGCAGGCGCAGCCACTCCGGCATCTGTGGCGGGAAGAACAGCTGGCTCAGGGTCAGGGCGAAGAACACGAAGATGATGAAATCGTAGATCTCCAGCGCGCCGCCAAGGGCCGCAAGGCCCAGGGTACGGTGATCGCCGCGGCTGAAACGAGGCGCGCGGGCGGTATCGATGGCAGTCATTTCTGGGTTCCGCAGATCGGCAAAGGGCAAGAGGATAGCAAAAGCCGATGCGTCTCAGCTGGAACGGCTGAAAGCGGTGTGCGAGAAGCTCATCCGCCGCCAGGAGCAGCCTGCACCGCCAGCGAGCGCCGACGGCAGCGCAACCTGCCCCAGCAACTGCGGGGTGTCGATGATCGCCATGAACGATTCCAGTGCCTCGCTATCGGGCACTTTGGGCAGGCTGACACTGACCGCCTGGCGTTCGCTCTGCGCGACGCTCGGCACTTTCAGATGCTGGGAGTGGTACAGCAGCACATGCTGGATCTGCGGACTGACGCGGCAGAAGCGGGCCAGATCGACGCCGGCATGGCTGCCCAGTTCGATATTGCCCACCAACAGCTGGAACGGGTGCAACGCGCTCTGCACCAGGCGCTGCAGGTCTTCGAAGCTTTCCACCGGGGCGATCCGGTAGTAGCCCAAGCCATTGAGCATGCGTTCCAGCTGCAGGCGCTGAGCGGGATGCTCGTCGGCGATGAGGATACGCATGGACTTGTTCGGCATGGTCCGGACCCTGGCGGCAAGGTGGTCAGAGACACTGCCTGGCCTTGCTGCGCCTGTGCGGGCAATGACGGGTCTCTTTCTTGATAGTTGTCGGGAACCGACGATAAATCAAGGCGCTGCACAGGGATTTTTCACCCCTGTTTCACGCGCTTTTCACTGCTCCCACTGACGCATGCGCAGGCGACAGTGCTTCATGGCATTGACGATGTGCTTTTCCACCACGCTCTGCGAAACCCCGAGGCGCTCGGCGATCTGCGGATGCGACAGACCCTCGAGCTTGCGCAGCAGGAAGCTCTCGCGGCACGGCGCACTCAACTCGTCCAGTGCGCGCCGAACCATCTCCAGGCGCTCATCGAGGTGCAGCAGCTGGGACGGTGCCGGACTGTGCCAGCGCTCGTCGCTGTCCAGCACTTCAAGCGGCTCGGACTGGCGCACCGACTGACGCCGGTGCCGGTCGATCACCAGGTTCAGTGCCGTGCGGTAGAGGAAGGAACGGGGTCGCTCGATCGGCGGGTGACCGCCGCGCTCGAGCAGGCGCAGGCAGGCGTCATGGGCAACATCTTCTGCCGCGTGCCGGCTGCCCAGACGCGAGGAGAGGAAACTCACCAGTTCGCGATAGTAATGTTCCACCACGGCCCTTGCCTCTCCCGTTGGGCAACGTCAATGCGATTGAAAATACGCATCAGTGATATCAGCGTGTCATCTTACAAATTACAACCATTCTCAGCAACACACCCTCTCACCTGCGGCTAAATCCATTTCCCCAGTGTTCGTCTAACTGTGACCTCCGTGCGTGCCCTGCAAGGCGCGACACGCCCTTCATCCCTGGCTGGAAGTCTGCATGAGACGTACATCCACACTCCGTCGCCGCCTCGTTCTCGGCGGCCTGGGCCTGACCGCGCTGGGCAGCCTGCTGGCCTGGAAAGCCCTGCCGTTCGGCACTCTGCCGGTCAGCACCGTGCAGGTCACCCGCGGCGACATCGAAAGCAGCGTCACCGCCCTTGGCACCCTGCAGCCTCGTCGCTATGTGGATGTCGGCGCCCAGGCCTCCGGGCAGATTCGCAAACTGCACGTGGAAGCCGGCGATGAAGTGCGCAAGGGCCAACTGCTGGTGGAGATCGACCCCTCCACTCAACAGGCCCGCCTGGACGCCGGCCGCTACTCGATCGAGAACCTCAAGGCCCAGCTTGCCGAACAGCGTGCCCAGTATCTGCTGGCCCAACAGCAGTTTCAGCGCCAGCACGACCTGGCCAGGGCCGGCGCGACCCGCCAGGAGGATGTCCAGCAGGCCCAGGCGCAGCTCAAGGTGACCCAGGCACGCATCGACATGTACCAGGCGCAGATCCGCCAGGCCCAGGCCAGCCTGCGCAGCGACGAGGCAGAACTCGGCTATACGCGGATCTACGCACCGATGGACGGCACCGTGGTGGCGGTGGACGCGCGCGAAGGCCAGACCCTCAACGCCCAGCAGCAGACCCCGCTGATCCTGCGCATTGCCCGCCTGTCGCCGATGACCGTCTGGGCCCAGGTTTCGGAGGCCGACATTGGCCAGGTCAAGCCTGGCATGACCGCCTACTTCACGACACTGGCCGGTGGCAAACGCCGCTGGACCAGCACCGTGCGCCAGATCCTGCCGATCCCACCCAAGCCGCTCGACCAGACCAGCCAGGGCGGCGGCAGCCCGGCCAGCGCCAGCAGCGGCACCACCGGCAGCAAGGTGGTGCAGTACACGGTACTGCTCGACGTGGAAAACCCTGACGGCGCACTGATGGCCGAGATGACCACCCAGGTGTTCTTCGTCGCAGGCCAGGCCAGCCAGGTGCTCACCGCGCCGCTGGCGGCGCTGGACGACGCGCCCACCGAAGGCATGCGCCTGGCGCAGGTCCTGAACCGTAACGGCAAAGTCGAACAGCGCCAGGTACGCACCGGCTTGAGCGATCGCCTGCGGGTACAGATCCTCGACGGCCTGAGCGAAGGCGAGCAACTGGTCATCGGCGCACCACGCGCCAGCGGAGGCTGAATGAACGCACCGCTGATCGAGCTCGATGACATCCACAAGGTCTACGGCGGCATCGACTCGCCCGAGGTCCAGGTGCTGCGTGGTATCAGCCTGAGCATCCAGCCTGGCGAGTTCGTCGCCATCGTCGGCGCCTCCGGGTCCGGCAAATCCACCCTGATGAACATCCTGGGCTGCCTCGACCGCCCCTCAAGAGGCAGCTATCGCTTCGCTGGCCGTGACGTCGCCGAACTCGACAGCGACGAACTGGCCTGGCTGCGCCGCGAGGCCTTCGGTTTCGTGTTCCAGGGCTATCACCTGATTCCCTCAGGCTCGGCCCAGGAGAACGTCGAGATGCCGGCGATCTACGCCGGTACACCTGCAGCCGAACGCCATGCGCGCGCCGCCGCGCTGCTCGAACGCCTGGGCCTGGCCAGCCGCACCGGCAACCGCCCGCACCAGTTGTCCGGGGGCCAGCAGCAACGGGTATCGATCGCCCGGGCACTGATGAATGGCGGCCACATCATTCTCGCCGACGAACCCACCGGCGCCCTCGACAGCCACAGCGGCGCCGAGGTCATGACCCTGCTGGACGAACTGGCCAGCCAAGGTCACGTGATCATCCTCATCACCCACGACCGTGAGGTGGCGGCGCGGGCGCGGCGGATCATCGAGATCCGCGACGGTGCGATCATCAGCGACTCGGCCGCCGATCGCTCGCCCGCTGCGCCCACACCTGGCTTGCAGGCCGATGATCTGCGCCAGCGTCTGGACCGCGGCGCCAGCCTGCGCGGCGCCTGGAAAGGCGAGTTGGTCGAATCGTTGCAGGCCGCCTGGCGGGTCATGTGGATCAACCGCTTCCGCACTGCCCTGACCCTGCTCGGCATCGTTATCGGCGTGGCCTCGGTGGTGGTGATGCTCGCCGTCGGCGAAGGCAGCAAGCGCCAGGTGATGGCGCAGATGGCCGCCTTCGGCTCCAACATCCTCTACCTGAGCGGCAAGCACGCCACCGCCCGCGAAGCGGCGGGCCTGGTCTCCCTCGACGACGTTGCCGCCATCGCCGGCCTGCCCCAGGTGCAGCGCATCATGCCGGTGATCGGTGGCGAGCTGATGGTTCGCCACGGCAACAACAACCAGTCGTTCTATGTGGGGGGCAACAACACCGAATTCCCGCACATCCTCAACTGGCCGGTGGTCGAAGGCAGCCTGTTCACCGACGCCGACGAGCGCAGCGGCGCCGCCGTGGCGGTGATCGGCCAGAAGGTCAAGGAAAAGCTCCTGCCCCCCGGTAGCAATCCGCTGGGCCAGTACCTGCTGATCGAGAACGTGCCCTTCCAGATCGTCGGCGTGCTCGCGGCCAAAGGCGCAAGCTCCGGCAACCAGGACAGCGACGAGCGCATCGTGGTGCCCTACTCGGCCGCCTCCATGCGCCTGTTCGGCAAGCACGATCCCGAATACGTGATCATCACCGCTGCCGACTCCAGCCGGGTCTCGGAGACCGAAGCGGCCATCGCCCACCTGATGCGCAAGCGTCATCAGGGCAAGCAGGATTTCGACCTGACCAACGACGCGGCGCTGATCCAGGCCGAGGCGCGCACCCAGAACAGCCTGTCGCTGATGCTCGGCGCGATTGCCGCCATCTCGCTGTTGGTCGGCGGCATCGGGGTGATGAACATCATGCTCATGACCGTGCGTGAACGTACCCGCGAGATCGGTATCCGCATGGCCACCGGCGCTCGCCAGCGCGACATCCTGCGCCAGTTCCTCACCGAGGCGGTGATGCTGTCGATGGTCGGCGGCGTGACCGGCATCGCCCTGGCCCTGACCATCGGCGGTGCGCTGCTGCTGGCCGATATCGCCGTGGCCTTCGCCCTGCCCGCCATCCTCGGCGCCTTTGCCTGCGCCGTGATCACCGGTGTCGTGTTCGGCTTCATGCCGGCGCGCAAAGCCGCCCGACTCGACCCGGTCAAAGCCCTTACCAGCGTGTAGCCCATGACATTGCCAAGCCGCATCAGCCTGTTGACCCTGAGCCTCTGCCTCGCCGCCTGCAACAGCACACCGCCGCCGCAGGCCGACATCACGCCACCGCCCACCTGGCAAGGCGCCACCGACACCCACCAGGCGCTGCCGGACAGCGCCTGGTGGCAGGCGTTCGCCAGCCGCGAACTGGATCGCCTGATCGGGCGCGCCCGCAGCAACAGCCACGACCTGGCGGCCGCTGCCGCACGGGTGCGCCAGGCCCAGGCCCGCGCCGTGATCGCCGGAGCGCCGTTGTTGCCCGAACTGCAATTGGGGGTGGACGGCAGCCGCCAACGCCTGCTGCGCGGCGACGGTAACGACCAGCTCGACGCCACCAGCAGCGAACGCACCAGTACCGCCTTCGCCACGCGCCTGAGCGCCAGTTACGAAATCGATTTCTGGGGCGGCCTGCGCGCCGCCCGCGACAGTGCATTGCGCAACCTCGACGCCAGCCGATTCGACCGCCAGACGGTCGAGCTCACCTTGTTCAGCGCTGTCGCCGACAGCTACCTGCAAGGGCTGGCATTGCAAGAGCAGCGGCGTATCGCCCGGCTCAACCTGGACAACGCGCGCGATGTCCTGCGCCTGGTCGAAGCCCGTGAACGCTCCGGTTCGGCGACCCGGTTGGAACTGGCCCAGCAACGCGGCCTGGTCGCCGCCCAGGAGCGCCAGGTGCCGTTGCTGGAGCAACAGTGGCAGGACAACCGCGTCACACTCGCCACCCTGCTCGGTGACCCGGTGCAGAGCCTGGGTACCAGCCAGGAGTCGATCAGTGCACTGAACTGGCCAGGCATCGGCAGCGGCGTACCCAGTGCACTGCTCAGTCGCCGCCCGGACATCGCCGCCGCCGAGGCACGCCTGGCGGCGGCCAGCGCCGACGTGCAGGTCGCCAGGGCCGCCATGCTGCCGCGCGTGGTACTGGGCGCCGACCTGGGCAGTGGCGCCCGAACCTTCGCCAACGTGCTCGACAGCCCCTTCTATACCCTCACCACCGCCCTCACCGCGCCCATCTTCGACCGAGGCCGACGCGGCGCCGAACGTGACCAGGCCAAGGCGCGCCAGGAAGAATTGCTGGAAAATTATCGCGCTCAGATCGTGGCGGGATTTGCCGACGTGGAAAAGGCGCTCAATGCGATCGACGGCGTCGACCGGCAACGCCAGTGGCAGGATCAGGAAGTGGAACAGGCGCGCATCGCCTTCAGCCTCGCCGAACAGCGCTATGCGTCGGGGGCCGAAACCTTGCTGACGGTACTGGAAACGCAGCGCACCCTGTACCTGGCTGAAGACCAGCAGGCGCAGCTGCGCCTGGCCAGGTTGCTGGGGAGCGTGGCGCTGTACAAGGCGTTGGGCGGGGGATGGAGGCTCTGAGGTCAGCCCGTCGGCGCGGGTTGTCTTCTTCGCGGGCAAGTCGCAGCGGCGAACCGCCGCTGAGACTTGCGCGCGATAAGCACGACTCGGTGTTACTCAGGAAAGAATATTTTTCATCGACAGGTTACGCGCGTACCAAGGCCGACGCGGCACCCGCCGCAGCAGGTCGGCGATGCCGTCCTCCTCGCCGAAGGTGATACGCAGCGCAAGCTTCATCACCTCGACATCCATCTCCACCGTCTTGCCCGGACGAATACCCGGCGTGGTGCTGCACCCATGCGTGTCCGGCCCCAGCCAGGGGTCGGCGACTTCCACCCAAGGGCCCGGCGCGAACCACTTCACACCATTGACCTGCAGGCGCCGCACCTGGCCCGGGTGATAGCGCTCATGGGCGCGATACCAGTCTTCGATCCGGTCGTCGATCCAGCCGTGGAAACCCCAGAACACCGGGTGTACGTGAGAGGAAAACGGATCGCCCAGGAAGTCGTTCTCGCGGCCGAACCAGCGCCCGGCGAAATCCGACGGGTCGCGCGCAAAGGGCACCGGTGCACTGTTGGACGGGTCCCGGGGGACCGAGGCCCAGCACATGTGCAGCCAGTCGTGCAGGTTCATCTCCACTTCCGAGCCGAAGGTACCCAGGCTCAACTTCGACAGGTACTGCGGGTCCTGGTACTGCGATTCCCAGACCTGGAAATTGCTGCAGAACGTCTCCCCGGCCTTGATCGCCGACACCCACTGGCCATACTCGTCGTCGCCCGGCGCTTGCCAGGGCGGCGGCACGCAGCAGCCGTCGTGGTTGTCGTAATAGCGGGCAAAACCCTGCCGGTCGAACTCGACATTGGGCTGCGGCAGCGGAAAGCGCTGCCAGGAGGGCAGGTCCTGCAGGGCGCGTGCAGCATCGAGCATGTGCCGGTGCATGAACAGAAAGTCCACGCCCGAACCATTGCGGTGCTTGCGCGGCCCGCGGGCATCGCGTTCGCGGTCCCGCGGCCCTGGCTGCCAACCCAGGCCGCGCAACGCATTGCGCTTGTCTTCGGGAATCTTGTGCCACTGATCGCGGGTCGCATGCCAGAGCTGGTGGAAAAGGCGGTGCTCGGGGCTGATGACCCAGGCCTGCATGGCCGGGGTATAGGGCAGGCGCTCACGCGCCTCTGGGAACAGGCGCTTGACGGCAACGAAACGGCTGTCCTCCACCGGCAAGGTCAAGGGCCGGTCCAGGCGCTGCAAGCGGCCGCTGAGGGTGCCGCTGCCGGCGTTGGCGAACTCGCCCCAGACCTCGTCGAGGCTGGCCACGCACTCATAGCCCGGCCCGCCTTTCTCACTGAGCAGACACCAGCGCACCTGGGCAGACGACGCGCCGACCAGATCGCCCAGCACCCGGTAGGCGGCGGGCCCATCAGCCCGCAGGCGCTCGCCGGTATCGACGAAACCGCGCAGGCCACGGCCTTTGGTGGCGACGTCGAAGAACACTTCGACCCCCTCACGCGGCAGGCCTTCAAGGCCGCCATCGGCGCCTTCGAAACGGATATCCCAGACACCGCGCAAATGGTCGGCCAGCAGTTGCCCGGCAAGGTCGGCAAGCTCGACGCTGGCCTCGCCCGGGGTGACGATGTCGTCTTCAGGGTCGTGGGTCAGCTCCTTGTGCGCATAGTAGGCGGCGGTACCCGCGGCCCCCGCCACTGCCAGGCCTGCGATGAATCCTCGTCGGGAAATGGTCATTGCGCCTCTATCCGTTCCAGCCATGCTGCGGCTTCTATCCAAGCTAGAACGTACGCTGGCGGGCAAAATTTACCGGGGCTAATTCACCGCAGGTGGCACTCGTTCCTTCAGAAGACTCCTTGCCAGCAGAGGCTGCCGATGACCTCCTTCCTGTCGCGCCTGATACGCCCGCATCGCGCCAGCGCCTACCGGATCTTCGATGTCGAACTCAAGACCATCGTGCCTTTGAGCCCTTCGCTGTGTCGCTTCGTCTTCACCGGCGAAGACATCGGGCAGATGACCACCCTGGCGCCGGACCAGCGCATCAAGTTGTTTTTCCCCTCCCCTGACGGCCAGCCGCCACGACTCCCCCAGCACGAGAAATGGCAGCAGGCACGGCGCGACCTCCCGGCGGAGCAGACGCCCCCAATGCGCACCTACACGTTGCGCGCGCTGCGGCGCGAGCAGCATGAGGTGGAGGTGGATTTCGTCCTGCATGGGATCAATGGCCCCGCCTCGGCCTGGGCGACCCATGCGCGTCCCGGTGATCGGCTGCAGATGGTTGCACCGAACCTCGCCTATGACGGCGACCCCGGCGGTTATGAGTGGAAGCCCCCACGCGAGGCACGGCAGATTCTGCTGGTAGGCGACGAGACCGCGCTGCCGGCGATCGCCGGGGCGCTCGAACAGTTGGCCGACACCCGCCCGCACCTGGCGGTCGAAGCCTTTATCGAGGTTCCCCTGGAGCTCGACTGCCTTGACCTGCACCATGGCCCGGCCACCCGGGTGCACTGGCTGCCCCGCGACGTGCTGGCCTGCGATCACGGCCAAGGCATGCTGCACGCGATACACGAACTTGCCACGCTGCCGAACGCGACAGCGCCCCGCAACGCCGAGCTCGAGGAGGTCGACATCGACCAGCGCCTCTGGGAGCTGGCCAGCGACCAGGCCGCCGCCTTTCACGCCTGGATCGCCGGCGAGTCAGCGACGGTGATGGAGATCCGCCGCTACCTGATCAAAGAGCGTGGCCTGGCACGCGACAGCCTGACGCTGATGGGCTACTGGCGGGCCGGGCGCACCCTGGAATAGCGCCGACCGAATAGCGACGACCAGGATCGCACCCGCCCTATTTCCGGGCCCACCCACCAAAACCGCTGTCGCACATCTGTAAATCGATGTCATGACAGCGGATTCCGCCGTCGCTCCGCCGTTAACGACCGAATCCGGTCTCCAGCACCCGCACAAACGACACAAAAAAACCCTCTGCCTCGCGCATCCTGACCCCGACTCCAGAGTCACGGACAGACCTACGCACTTGCGCCGCCCTACAACCAATAACAACACCCAGGGACCACACCTATGCTCTCCATGCGAAAACGCTTCGGCGTCCTGCTGTTCTCGCTGTGTGCCACTGCCGTCCAGGCCAAGGAATGGACAGAAATCCGCTTCGGCGTCTTCCCCGAATACCCACCCTTCGAATCCGTCGCCGCCGATGGCAGCCTGCAAGGCTTCGACATCGAGCTGGGCAATGCCATCTGCGCCAAGCTGCAGGTCAAGTGCACCTGGGTGCACAACGAGTTCGACGGCATGATCCCGGCGCTGCGTGCGCGCAAGTTCGACGCCATCATGTCATCGATGGCGGTCACGCCCGCGCGCCTGAAGCAGATCGATTTCACCGACCGTCTGTTCCTCAGCCCCACCTCGGTAGTGGCGCGCAAGTCCGCCACCTTCGGCGACACCCCCGAGTCGCTCAAGGGCAAGCAGGTTGGCGTGCTGCAGGGTTCGCTGCAGGAAGCCTACGCCCGCGCCGTGCTGACCCCGCTCGGCGCGCAGGTCAAGGCCTACCAGTCCCAGGACCAGAACTACGCCGACCTGCAGAACGGTCGTCTCGACGCTACCGTCACCGACCGCCTCGAAGCCCAGCTGAATTTCCTCTCCAAGCCTGAGGGCGCCGATTTCAAGAGCGGCCCGGCGATCAAGGACCCAAGCCTGCCGCTGGACATCGCCATGGGCCTGCGCAAGACCGATCCAGAGCTCAAGGCCCTGCTCGACAAGGGTATCGCGGCGATCCACGCCGATGGCACCTACGCCGAAATCCAGAAGAAGTACGTGGGCGACCTGGACATCTACAACGAGTGATCGTCGCTGCCAGCGCTGGCCCCGACTTGCCCGCGAAGCGGCCAGCGCCGACAGCTTCGATCCCCAAGCCATCCCGTCGCACGAGACCCCTCTCATGAACGACTTGCTTTCTTTGCAAGGCTTCGGCCCGTTGCTGGCCCAAGGCACCTGGATGACCCTGAAGCTGGCATTCCTGTCGTTGCTGCTCAGCCTGCTGCTCGGCCTGGTCGGCGCCAGCGCCAAGCTGTCGCACTCCAAGGTGCTGCGTATCCCGGCCACCCTCTACACCACACTGATCCGCAGCGTCCCGGACCTGGTGCTGATCCTGTTGCTGTTCTACAGCATGCAGATCTGGCTAAACGACCTCACCGAAGCACTGGGTTGGGACTACGTGGAGATCGACCCCTTCGGCGCCGGCGTGCTGACCCTGGGCTTCATCTACGGCGCCTACTTCACCGAGAACTTTCGCGGCGCGATCCTCAGCGTGCCAGCGGGTCAACTGGAGGCAGCCACCGCCTACGGCCTGAGCCGTGCCCAGCGCTTTCGCCTGGTGCTGTTCCCGCAACTGATGCGTTTCGCCCTACCGGGCCTTGGCAACAACTGGCTCGTGTTGCTCAAGTCCACTGCACTGGTGTCGATCATCGGCCTGGCCGACCTGGTCAAGGCCGCGCAGAACGCCGGCAAGACCACCAATGACATGCTGTTCTTCCTGTGCGTGGCCGGGTTGGTCTACCTGCTGATCACCACCCTTTCCAATCGTCTGTTCAAGCACCTTGAGCGGCGCTACAACACCGGCGTGCGGGGACTGGCACGATGATCGAACTCCTTCAGCAATACGGCATCGCCTATCTGTACAACGATGGCAGTGGCCTGTCGGGCCTGGCCATGACGCTGTGGTTGTTCCTGGCGAGCATGGTCCTGGGTTTCGTCCTTTCGCTACCCCTGGCGCTGGCGCGGGTGTCGCGCCACAGCTGGCTGCGCGTGCCGGTGCAGGTGTACACCTTCGTGTTCCGCGGCACACCGCTCTATATCCAGTTGCTGATCTGCTACACAGGCCTCTACAGCCTGGAGGTGGTACGCGAACACGCGGTGCTCGACCAGTTCTTGCGCAACGCACTCAACTGCACCCTGCTTGCGTTCGTGCTCAACACCTGCGCCTACACCGTGGAGATCTTCGCCGGGGCGATCCGCAACCTGCCCGCCGGCGAACTGGAGGCGGCCCAGGCCTATGGCCTGCGCGGATGGAAGCTGAACCTGTTCCTGGTACTGCCGGCGGCCCTGCGCCGCTCGCTGCCGGCCTACAGCAACGAGCTGATCCTCATGCTGCATGCCACCTCGCTGGCCTTCACCGCCACCGTCGCCGACATCCTCAAGGTGGCGCGCGACGCCAACGCCGCGACCTTCCTGACCTTCCAGGCCTTCGGCGTGGCTGCGCTGCTGTACATGTTGCTGTCCTTCGCCCTGGTCGGCCTGTTCCGACTCGCCGAGCGCCGCTGGATGCGCTTCCTTGATCCCGTACGAGGCTGATTCCATGACCGCCACCGCACTGCCTTTGAACTTCGAACACGCGCCCTCCACCCAGGCCCATGCGAGCGCGATCAAGCTCAGCGTCGACGGCCTGCACAAGCACTACGGCGAGCACCAGGTGCTCAAGGGCGTATCGCTGCAAGCCCGCAAGGGCGACGTGATCAGCCTGATCGGCGCCAGTGGCTCGGGCAAGAGCACCTTCCTGCGCTGCATCAACTTCCTCGAACAGCCCGATGCCGGCAGCATCACCCTCGACGGCCAGACCCTGCAGATCCGCCCCGGCACCCGCACACCGCCACCTGCACAACTGCAGAACCTGCGCACACGCCTGGCGATGGTGTTCCAGCATTTCAACCTGTGGAGCCACCTGACCGTGCTGGAAAACATCTGCCTGGCGCCGCGCAAGGTACTGGGCATCAGTGCCGCCGAGGCCCAGGCACGAGCGCGCACCTATCTGGACAAGGTCGGCCTGCCCGCGCGCGCCGCCGAGCAATACCCTGCATTCCTCTCCGGCGGCCAACAGCAGCGGGTGGCGATCGCCCGCGCACTGGCCATGGAGCCGGAGATCATCCTGTTCGACGAACCGACCTCGGCGCTCGACCCCGAGCTGGTCGGCGAAGTGCTCAAGGTGATACAGACGCTCGCCGAGGAAGGACGTACCATGCTCATGGTCACCCACGAGATGGGCTTTGCCCGCCAGGTGTCCAGCCAGGTGCTGTTCCTGCACCAGGGACTGGTGGAGGAGCACGGCAGTGCCGACATCCTGGACCACCCGCAGAGCGCGCGGCTGCAACAGTTTCTCTCAAACCGTTTGAAGTGAAGTCACGCCGTATGGATAGCAAGGCCACCCGCTCCCCCGCCAACCCGCCGCTGGACCGCATCGATGAAGCGATCATCGATGTGCTGCGCCACCACGGCAGGATCACCTACGAGAAGCTCTCGACCCTCGTGCACCTCACGCCCAGGCCTTGCCTTGAGCGGGTGCGCAAGCTGGAGCGCCGAGGTGTGATCCGCGGCTACGGTGCGATCATCGACCTGCAGCAGGTGTCGCCTGGCCTGTCGCTGCTGGTCCTGGTGGCCTTGTCCAACCAGAGCGGGCGTTCCGCCCAGCGCGCCTTCGAGGCCACCGTGCGGGCCTGCCCGCAGGTCTATGAATGCCAGCTGATCAGCGGCCATTTCGACTACAGCCTGCGCATGCGCTGCCGCGACATGGAGCACTACCGGGTGCTGACCGAAGCCTGGATGAACGACGACGAACTGCATATCGACAAGCTGGTCGCCCACCCGGAACTGGCGTCGGTCAAGAGCCTCGCACCACAAGCTTGACCCCTTCAAAATCCCCCATTCGCTGATATCGGGCCGCCCGTCGGCCCGGTATCCAGCGACGCCGCACCCGTCAAAATTTATTTTCCCTTCCAACACCCCGCGCAGAGCGCCTGCAGTGCACTCGCCTGAAACTGGTCAGACCGGTAAGTCCAAAAGCCCTTGCCAAGCTCGGAAATTCGCGCTTACATTTACCCCGCACTGGACAAACCGGTAAGACCACAATAATTAAGTCCTGCGCTCTTTCGCCCGCCATCCCCTGGCGTGCATCGAAGCAGGGACACCGAATCAGAGATCCCTCCCATGCTCAAATGGTGCTCGCGTTCGATCTTCCTCCAAGTTGTCCTGGGCCTAGCCCTGGGCGTTATCTGCGGTCTCAGCTTTCCCGAAGTTTCCCTGCAGCTCAAACCCCTCGGTGACGGCTTCATCAAGCTGATCAAGATGCTCATCGGCATCATCGTGTTCTGCGTGGTGGTCAGCGGCATCTCCGGCGCGGGCGACCTGAAGAAGGTCGGACGCATCGGCCTGAAGTCGGTGATCTACTTCGAAATCCTCACCACCATCGCCCTGGTCATCGGCCTGGTGCTGGCCTTCTCCACCGGCATTGGTCAAGGTGCCAACATCCACCTCGACCAGCTCTCCAGCGCCGATGCCGGCGCCCTGGCCGATCGCGGTGCGCACATCCACGGCGCCACGGCGTTCTTCATGGAGCTGATCCCGACCTCGGTGATCGGTGCCTTCGCCGACAACAACATCCTCCAGGTCCTGCTGTTCGCCGTGCTGTTCGGCAGTGCACTGAACCTGGTCGGCGAGTCAGCCTCGGGCATCTCGCGCCTGATCAACGAACTCAGCCATGTGATCTTCCGCATCATGGGCATGATCGTGCGCCTGGCGCCGATCGGCGTGTTCGGCGCCATCGCCTTCACCACCAGCAAGTACGGCCTGGAATCGCTGCAGCACCTGGGCGGGCTGGTGGCGCTGTTCTACATCACCTGTGCAGGCTTCGTGCTGCTGATCCTGGGCACGGTAATGCGCGTGTCGGGCCTGAAGCTGATCCCGTTCATCAAGTACCTGCGCGAGGAACTGACCATCGTCCTCGGCACCGCCTCCTCCGACGCCGTACTGCCACAGGTGATGCGCAAGCTCGAACACCTGGGGATCGGCAGTTCCACCGTGGGACTGGTGATTCCGACCGGCTACTCGTTCAACCTGGACGGTTTCTCGATCTACCTCACCCTGGCCATCGTGTTCATCGCCAACGCCACCGGCACGCCGCTGGCCATGACCGACCTGCTGACCATCCTGCTGGTGTCGCTGGTCACCTCCAAGGGCGCCCACGGCATCCCGGGCTCGGCGCTGGTGATCCTGGCCGCCACCCTGACCGCTGTGCCGGCGATCCCGGTGGTCGGCCTGGTGCTGGTGCTGGCCGTGGACTGGTTCATGGGCATCGGCCGGGCACTGACCAACCTGATCGGCAACTGTGTCGCCACCGTGGCCATCGCCCGTTGGGAGAAGGACATCGACATGGAGCGCGCCAACAACGTGCTGGCCGGCAAGCCCGGCTTCGCACCGGTAGCGCGCAAACCGGGCCAGGCCCATCAGCAGGAATTCTGACCGTGCCAGGGCCGGCGTTCAGCGCCGGCCCACAGGCGCCGAGACTCAGGTTTCAATCAGGGAGCGAACCGTGATCAGCTCATCGACCGTCGTCAACTCCGTGGTGGAAAAGCTGCGCAAGGCCCTGGCCCGCGGCCAGTGGCGCAGCGGCGAAATGCTGCCAGGCCAGCGCGAGCTGGCCGAACAATTGGGCATCAGCCGCCCCAGCCTGCGTGAAGCGGTGACCGTACTGGAAACCCTCGGGCTGGTGCGTTCGATGCCTGGCAAAGGTGTGCTGGTGCTGGACGCCGACGCCACGCTGGTACAAAGCACCGATAGCGTCGGCGCTGCCAGCCTGGCCGATGTGCTGGAGCTGCGCTACACCCTCGAGCCCTTCATCGCCGGGCTGGTCGCGCAATCGGCGGGCAACCAGGACATCGGTCAGCTGCGCCTGACCCTGATGGACCTGCGCGAAGCCGTTGACGCCTGCAACAGCGAGGCAGGCGTAGCCGCCTACATCGCCTTTCACGAGGCGCTGTTCGCACTGACCACCAATCCGATCTTCCAGAGCGTGGTGCAGCAGACCAGCAACGCGCTCAAGCAGAGCGCGGCCATGCTGCGCGACTCCCCCGAACACCTTGCCGCACGGCTCGACGAGAACGAGGCGGTGGTGCGCGCCATCCGCGCACGCAACAGCGCCCAGGCCAGCGCCCAGATGCGCCGGCACATCCTTGCCGAGGGCCAGCGCATGGGCATCGAACTGAATATCCCGGACGACCATCCGGACCCGCATCTTTGACGTCAGGAGAGCGATCATGACCGCCTTCGCCCACGCCGACCCGTGCCTGCCCCAGTTGATCAAGACCGGCGAAGGCCGCCTGGGAGCCGAACAGATCTACCCGCGCCTGTTCGACGCCATCCTCGAACAGCGCCTGCCACCTGGCAGCGCCCTGCCCGAGCAAGCGCTGGGCAATGCCTTCGGCGTCAGCCGCACAGTGATCCGCCGGGTGCTCGGGCGCCTGGCCGACCAGCAGGTGGTGGTGCAGCGCCCCAGCCACACCGCACACCTGGCCGCGCCCGATCCACAGCAGGCGCGCCAGGTGCTCAGTGCACGGCGCCTGGCTGAAACCACACTGATCGGCCTGGCCACCCAGCGCGCGCGTCCGGGGCAGATCCGCCAACTGCGCCAACTGGTCGAGCGCGAGCGCCTGCACCACGAACGCGGCGAGCGCTGCACGGCCATCCGTCTGGGCGGCGAATTCCACCTCAAGCTTGCGCAGATGGCCAACAACGCACCCTTGGCGCGCTTTCTCAATGGCCTGGTGCCGATGACCTCGCTGATCATCGCCCGCTACGAGTCGCCCTGCTGCGAGCACTGCGCCTGGGAAGAGCACGCGGCAATCATCGACGCGGTGGAAGATGGCGACAGCACCGCGGCGCTGGCGTTGATGCACCAGCACCTGGACCGCCTCGAAGCCAAGCTCGACCTCGATCAGAGCGTGCGCGCGTAACGTTTGCGGTAGTCCGCCGGGGTGACCCCGACATGCCGCACGAAGGCGCGGCGCAGGGTGTCGACATTGGCGAAGCCACACAAGGCGGCCACCTGCTTGGGCGGCTCGCGTCCGCCCTCGAGGCGCTCACGGGCGGCATTGACCCGTGCCAGTTCCACCCAGGCGGCCGGGGTCATGCCCACATCGGCCTGGAACAGCCGGGCGAAGTGCCGCGGGCTGAGACCCGCCCGCTGCGCCAGGCTGGCGATGCTGTGATCCTCGGCCGGATTGGCGGCCACATAGCGCTGCAGCCCCTGCAACACAGAGCGCCCGACCGGCGACGAGGCGCCCTGGCGACTGAACTGCAATTGCCCGCCCGGACGCTTGAAGTACATCACCAACTGCCCTGCCACCTGCTTGGCGAGCTCTCGCCCCAGGTCTTCCTCCACCAGGCTCAACGCCAGGTCCAGCCCGGACGTCACCCCTGCCGCAGTGCGCACCTTGCCGTCATGGACCTGGATCGCATCGGCGTCCACCTGCACCTCGGGATAGCGCTCGGCCAAGGCCTCGGCGACCGCCCAGTGCGTGGTGATGCGTCGGCCATCGAGCAGGCCGGCAGCCGCCAGGGCGAAGGCGCCAGTACAGACTGATCCGTAGCGTCGACAACTGGCGGCGCGCCCCCGCAGCCAGTCGAGGATGCCGCTACGCAGGTGCTGGCTGGCCGCCTGTGGCGTACCGGCGATCAGCAGGGTGTCGATGGGCTCGTGGGTGTCGCCGATCCAGCCATCGGGCAGCAGGCGTGCGCCGGACGAACTGACCAGCGGGCCGGGCTCGCAGGCCAGCAGGCGCAGGCGATAGACCTCGCGACCGGCCTGGCGGTTGGCCTCGGCGAAAACATCGAGCGGGCCGCTGGCGTCGAGCAACTGGACGCCGGGCATGGCAAGGATGGCGAGGGTCAGCGAGGGCATCTGGAGATCCTGTAGGCGCGCAAAGGGTGGGTAGCGACAGCATAAAACCCCGGCCGACCCCATGCGCAGGCCATGTCTGTCGCAGACCGACAATGGCAGGATATGGCGCATAACGTCAATTGAGGACAATCACTCGCCCCGCCACACTGACTCCACCACCACACCAGGAGTCACCCATGTCCACCTCCATCGCCGGTATCCAGGTGCCTGACAGCGCCATGGCCCGTGAAATCACCGAACTGGTCCGCGACACCGCCTCGCCGCTGCTGTTCCACCACTCCAGCCGGGTGTTCTACTTCGCCGCCCTGGCCGGCAAGCGCCTGGGTCTGAAGTTCGACAGCGAACTGCTGTACTGCGGCTGCATGTTCCACGATATGGGCCTGACCCATCAGCACAGCAGCGACTGCTGCCGCTTCGAGGTCGACGGCGCCAACGCCGCCCGCGACTTCCTCAAGGGCCATGGCATCGCCGAACGCGACATCGAGCGGGTCTGGACCGCCATCGCCCTGCACACCACACCGGGTATTCCCGAGTTCATGCACCCGCTGATCGCACTGGTGACCGCCGGTGTCGAGACCGACGTCCTCGGCCTGCACCACGAGGGGCTGAGCGCCACCGAGCGCGACGCCGTGGTCCAGGTCCACCCTCGCGGCGAGCAGTTCAAGGAAGCGATCATCCAGGCCTTCTACGATGGCATCCGCCACAAGCCGCAGACCACCTTCGGCAACGTCAAGGGCGATGTCATCGCCGACAAGGAACCGGGTTTCCATCCCGGCAACTTCTGCAGCGTGATCCGCCAGTCCTGCTGGCCGAGCTGAGGCCTCGCTGGCCAAGGCTTGCCGGGCGCCTTACCATGCGCCCGGCAATTACACGCCAGGAGGTCTTATGCAACACACCATCGCGCCAGTCGGCGCAGAGCAGTTCGAGCGACTGACCGAACTGTGGGAAGCCTCGGTGCGGGCCACGCACGATTTTCTTCCCGAAGGCTACATCGAACGCCTGCGCCCGCTGGTACGCGACCAGTACCTGGGCTTCGTCCAGCTGCGCGCCGCGTACGATGAACAGGGGCAGATCCTCGGCTTCGCCGGGGTACACGAGGGCAAGCTGGAGATGCTCTTCGTCGATCCGATCTACCGCGGCCAGGGCATCGGCAAGACGCTGTTGGCTGACGTCGTCGCCGAACTGGGCGTACGCGAGGTCGATGTCAACGAACAGAACCCGCAGGCCGTGGGTTTCTACCTCAGCCAGGGCTTCGTCCAGACCGGACGCAGCGAAGTCGATGGCCAGGGCGATCCGTATCCGCTGCTGCATCTGAAACGCGAGGGCTGAACATGGCTTTCGCACTGCAAAAAGGGGCCGCTCTGCGGCCCTTCCCGCTCCTATAATCAGAAGACCTCATCCAGCCTCTACCCAGGGAGGCTACCAGCGTGAACCCGCGCATTCCCCTCTTGCTGCTGTGCCTGCTGCTGGCCCTGGCTGGCTGTGCCGGCAAACGCACCTCACCCGCCCCGCCCCCGGCCACGC
>NZ_JACVTY010000012.1:0-127371 GCF_016624805.1 Pseudomonas sp. S44 | reverse complement strand
CGACCTGCTCGAAGTGCTGCCGGGCGCCCCCGGCCACGCTCACCCCCGCCCTCTGGCAACAGATCGACCAGGACCTGATTGGCGCCTCGGTTGCCGCCACCGGCTCGGCCAGCGACTATGCCCGTCGCTCGATGCGGGTCTGGCGCGAACAGGTGCAGCAACGCACCGAAAGCGACTTCATCCCCTGGTTCACCGGCTACTGGACCCAGCAGTGGCTGACCCTCAAGGTTGCCTGGTACAAGATGAACAGCGGCAACGGCAGTGACCCGCCAGAAAAACGCCTGGCGCTGTACCTGCAGGCGCAGTACCACGAACGGGTGATCGAACCGGTCGCCGAGCAGATCAACCCCGAAGGCATCCGCGACCGTGCCAGCGCGCTGTACCTGGAACTGTTCGCCAAGCAGTTGCCGACAATCATCCAACGCTACAACGCCCCGCCCGATCAGGTCAGCCAGCGTCTGAATCACCTTGCGGCCATCGCCCTGGGCCCGCCCGCGGCCAGGGATGCGACGCTCTACCAACTGCTGCGCGCCCAGTCACTGGACCAGCAGCCCGCCTGGCAGGCGCTGCGCCAGCACCTGCACGACCAGGCTGCCAAGGCTCCCGGGCAAACCGAGGTGGGGCTGTCGTCGGTGGCCACCCGCGCCAGCGAAAAACTCGGCGCCACCCTGGCCCCGCGCGGCATCGCCAGCGCAGTGGCAGCCGCAGTAGGCAAGGCCGCCGGGGCGATGATCTCGGTGGCGGTGGCCGGTTTCGGCATGATGACCCATGACCGCGAACAGCCGCAGATGGTCGAGCAACTGCGGGTGATCCTCAACGTGGCGCTGAACGAGGAATGGCGCGAGCTGATGGAAAACCGCCAGAGCGGCGCGCTCTCGGGGGTGTACTACCTGTCGGGGCAGATCGAGGATGGCCTGTTGTCGGGTGCTGGCCGGCCCTGACCCCTCAGGCCACTGCCATGGCCGAGGTCGGCAGGCCGAAGATCCGGTCGAACGCCCAGTTGTAGGCGAAGGTGTAGCACGGCACCAGCACGATGAACGCCAGGTCCACCACGAATGCCTCGACCAAGCTCATGTCCAGCCACCAGGCAATCAGCGGAATCAGGTACAGCACCAGCGTCAGCTGGAAGCCCACCGCATGCGCCACACGACGTGCCAGGCTGCGCCCACGCTTGGCCTGACGGCTTTCCCAGTGTTCGAACAGGCTGTTGTAGACCAGGTTCCAGAACATGGCGATGGTGGTGATCATTACCGCCAGGGGGCCGGTGTGCGAGGCCGGGGTATCGGAGAGATAGGCCAGCCCCAGGGTCGACATGCCCAGGCCGATCAGTTCATAGAAGGTCACGTAGACCAGTTTGCGCTTGACGCCTTGCACCGTGGTTACCTCGGAATGCAGGAAATGAAGGCGACGAGAGTGAATCAATATTCTTGACAGAAAAAGTCAGCACCTTTCAGATTGACTGAAAGGAGAACCGCATGAACTTTTCCAGCGACAACATCCAACTGTTCCTCGCCGTGCTCGACCGCGGCTCGTTCTCCGCTGCCGCACGAGTGCTGGGGCGAGTGCCATCGGCGGTGAGCATGGCCATCGGCAATCTCGAGGCCGAACTCGGCTACGCGTTGTTCGAGCGCGGAGCGCGCGAGGTCCGCGCCACAGACCGCGCCCGCGCTCTGGAGCCGCACGCACGGCTGATCGCCGAGCAACTGGGGTTACTGCAAGTGCATGCGCTTGAGCTGTCGCGAGGACTGGAAAGCAGCCTGGCCATCGCCGTGGTGCCGGACATCGACCCGCGTCCGCTACTGGCCGCCATTGCGCGGCTGGGCGAACGCTATCCGCTGCTCGACATCGAACTGCTCAGCGCACCGCAGGAGGACGCCCTGCACCTGCTGGACAGCGGCCGCGTCGGGCTGTGCCTGGCCTTTGCCGGGTTGCAGGTCGATCCGCAGCGCAGCTTCCAGCATCTGGGCAGCGAGTCGCTGGTGGCAGCATTGTCGCCCAACCATCCAGCCCTGCGTCAGGGGCGCATCCGCGACCTCGAAGACCTGGTCAGCCTCCGTCAGATTTTGGTACACAGCCGCGACCTGCCGCTGCGCGACACCCGCTCGCTGATCGGCACCACGCACTGGCGCACCGACAGCGTCGACCTGGCCCTGCAGATGGTCGAAGCAGGCCTCGGCTGGGGCGACCTGCCGGCAACGCGGGTCGCCCCCTTGGTGGAAACCGGGCGGCTGGTGCGCCTGGCGTTTCGCAACACCCGCAACGAACTGCAGTTGCCGGTGCATGCGCTGTGGCTCAAGCAACAGCCCCTCGGGCAGGCCGCGCGGGCGCTGGTGGAGCTGCTGGCTGGCGGTTGATCCGCACATGGCCGCTCGTCGGGCAGAACAACGTCTAACTCAACCTTTTGACCGGCAGGCCGATAGTGATCCCGACAGGCGTCGCTACGCGCCAAAAGTGCATGGCGGCCTCCCCAGCATCGGCTCAAGGTCTCGAAACATGAACCTGAAGTTCCGCCACAAGATCCTCCTCAGCGCCTGCGGTGTCGTGGTATTGGCATTCGCATTGTTCACCCTCTACAACGACTACCTGCAGCGCAACACCATCCGCCAGAACATCGAATCCTCGGTCCAGCAGGCCGGCGCGCTCACCGCCAGCAGCGTGCAGAACTGGATGGGCGGACGCATCCTGATCCTGGAGAACCTCGCCCAGGACATCGCCCAGCAAGGCACCGGCAATCAGGTCGCCGGGCTGGTCGACCAACCCTCTTACACCAGCAACTTCCAGTTCACCTACTTCGGCCAGAACACCGGGCTGTTCACCCAGCGCCCCGACGCACAGATGCCCGAAGGCTACGACCCGCGCAAACGCCCTTGGTACACCGCTGCGGTAAGCGCCAACCAGACCCTGCTGACACCGCCCTACCAGGCATCGGTGGGCGGCCTGGTGGTGACCATCGCCATACCGGTCAAGGCCCGCAACAATGGCGAGCTCCTCGGAGTTGTCGGTGGCGACCTGAGCCTGGACAGCCTGGTCGACATCATCAACGCGGTGGACTTCGGCGGTATCGGCCATGCCTTCCTGGTCGACCGTGAAGGCCAGGTAATCGTCAGCCCCGACAAGGACCAGCTGATGAAGAACCTCAAGGACATCTACCCCGGCAGCGGCCTGCGGGTCGAGCCGGGCATGCAGGACGTGACCCTCGGCGGCGAAGAGCGGATCGTCTCCTTCACCCAGGTCAAGGGGCTACCCTCGGCGCAGTGGTACATCGGCCTGTCCATCGACAAAGACAAGGCCTATGCCGCCCTCGGCCAGTTCCGCAGTTCGGCCATCATCGCCATGATCATTGCTGTGGCCGCCATCGCTGCCGTGCTCGGCCTGCTGATCCCACTGCTGATGCGCCCGCTGACCACCATGGGCCGCGCCATGCACGATATCGCCGAAGGCGAAGGCGACCTCACCCGTCGCTTGCAGGTGCAGCACAAGGACGAGTTCGGCGAGCTGGCCATGGCCTTCAACCGCTTCGTCGAGCGTATCCATGCCTCGATCAGCGAAGTGGCCTCGGCCACGCGGCAGGTGCACGACCTGTCCGAACAGGTGATGAGTGCTTCCAACGCCTCGATCAACGGCTCTGAGGAACAAAGCCTGCGTACCAACAGCGTGGCGGCAGCGATCAATCAGCTCGGCGCCGCCACCCAGGAAATCGCACGCAATGCCGCCGATGCCTCGCAGCACGCCAGCGGCGCCAGCGATCAGGCCAACGACGGGCGCCAGGTGGTGGAGGATGCGATCAATGCCATGACCGCGCTGTCGCACAAGATCAGCGAGTCGTGCGAGCAGATCGAAACCCTCAACGCCAGCACCGACGAGATCGGCAAGATCCTCGACGTGATCAAGGGCATCTCCCAGCAGACCAACCTGCTGGCGCTCAACGCCGCCATCGAAGCCGCGCGCGCCGGGGAAGCGGGCCGAGGCTTCGCCGTGGTCGCCGACGAGGTGCGCAACCTGGCACACCGCACCCAGGAGTCGGCCGAAGAGATCCACCGCATGATCACCAGCCTGCAGGTTGGCTCGCGCGAGGCGGTGCACACCATGAACGCCAGCCAGGTCTCCAGCGAGCAGACCGTGCAGGTGGCCAACCAGGCGGGCGAGCGCCTGGCCAGCGTGACCCTGCGCATCGGCGAGATCGATGGCATGAACCAGTCGGTGGCCACGGCGACCGAGGAGCAGAGCGCGGTGGTCGAGAGCTTGAACCTGGATATCACCCAGATCAACGCACTCAACCAGCAAGGGGTGCAGAACCTCAACGAAACCCTGCGCCACTGCGATGCGCTGACCCAGCAGGCGGGACGCTTGAAGCAGTTGGTGGGCAGCTTCAGGATCTGAAACTGCTTCACTGCACTTGGAGGAGCAGCTGTCTTATTCAAAATCTGACAGCCAGCTCAATCCCTGTGGGAGTCACTGTCTTACTCGAAATCTAAAGGTCAGCCCAATCCCTGTGGGAGTAACTGTCTTACTCAAAATCTAAAGGTCAGCCCAATCCCCTGTGGGAGCGGGCTTGCCCCGCGATCACCGGCGCAGCCGGTGCCATGCTCCGCGGTGTTCTTTTCGCGGGCAAGCCCGCTCCTACAGGAGACCTGTCGCGCTGCCGCGTTATAACCTAATAACGAACAATTCTATTTGGCTATAAAGAACAATCTATATCCTGCTGCCATCCGACAACGGGCTAGCGGGCAGATTGAGTAGCGTATGGATGTAGGTTCTTTCGGTTTCACCATTGCCGGGCTGGTCGTGGGCTTCATCGTTGGCATGACCGGCGTCGGCGGCGGTTCGCTGATGACGCCGATCCTGCTGTGGTTCGGTATCAATCCCGCCACCGCCGTGGGCACCGACCTGCTCTACGCGGCAATCACCAAGGCCAGTGGCGTCTGGGTGCATGCACGCAACAAGAACATCGACTGGAAGATCACCGGCTGGCTGAGCCTGGGCAGCGTGCCCGCGGCAGCGCTGACCCTGTGGTTCCTCAGCACCCTGCATGCCGATACCTCGGCACTCAACGCCATCATCAAGCAGGGCCTGGCGGTGGTGCTGATCCTTACCGCCCTGGCGATCCTGTTCAAGTCGCGCCTGCAGGCCTTCGCCAGCAAGCATGCAGGCGACCACTACCATCTCAGCGACCGCAGCCTGAACCTCCTCACCGTGATCACCGGTGTAGTGCTCGGGGTCATGGTCACCCTGACCTCGATCGGTGCCGGCGCCCTGGGCACCGTGGCGCTGTTCCTGCTCTACCCGTTCCTGGTGACCCGGCGCCTGGTCGGTACCGAAATCGCCCACGCCGTGCCACTGACCCTGGTCGCGGGCCTGGGCCATGCCGGCATGGGCAACATGGACTGGTCGCTGCTCGGCTACCTGCTGCTCGGCTCGCTGCCGGGCATCTACCTGGGCAGCCACCTCACAGGCCGCATCTCCGATCGTGTGCTGCGTCCCTGCCTGGCGGGCATGCTGCTGCTGATCGGCTACAAGCTGGCCTTCTGATCCCGCCCCTCAGGCCGGGCCCAGGCGCATGCGCCAGACCTCGGTTCGGCTGAGTTCGAGCCGAGAGCACGGCGGGACGTCGATACGTTGGTAGGCCCCGAGCGAACTGCCGAGCACTTCGACCATCGCGGCGCGCATCACCATCGGGTGCGTGACCGCCCACCAGTCGCCCGGCGTGTCGAATGCCTCCAGCCACTGCGCCACGCGCTTGTGCAGCGCGGCGAAGGACTCTCCACCATGGGGCGCCGCGTCCACGTCGACCTGCCACCACGCCAGGGCTTCGCTCTGCTCGCGCTGCAACTGCTTGAGCGCAACGCCCTGCCAATGCCCCATGTCACAGTCGGCCAGCGCCGTCTCGATACGCACCTCGGGGGCGAGCCAGGCGGCGGTTTCACGGGCGCGCAGTTCGGGTGCGCTGAGTACTTGCACTCCGTCGGGCACAGCCTTCAACAGCGGGGCATCGCCCAGTACGGGATCGTCGGCCAGCGCAAATCGCCCGGTTTTCTGGGCGTGGGTCAGGGCATGGCAGACCAGGGTCAGACGGACGGCTTTCACCTTGGAGTTTCTCTGGCAAATGAGGATTAGGGCATCGAGGAACGCTGCGCTAGGATCGTCAGTCTAACCCAGGCAATTAGCCATCAGAGTCGATTCGATGACCATCACCTCCCGCCCCCCTCCCGGTCCTGTCCTGCTCGCTCTGCGTGAAGGTACACAAGCCTGTCACAAGGCCCTGGAGGCGCGCCTGCCGTTTTTCAGCGAAGGTTTCGACCATGACGCCTATCGCCGCCTCATCGAGGCGTACTACGGCTTTCACGCACCGCTCGAAGCATTGCTGGCAACGCACCAGGGCAGTGAGCGCAACAAGGCTGGGGCGCTGTGCCGCGACCTGCAGGCGCTCAAGCTGAGCGCCGAGCAGATAGACGCGCTGCCGCTGTGCCGGGACTTGCCAGCCATCACCGATGAGGCCAGCGCGCTGGGTGTGATGTACGTAGTGGAGGGCTCCACCCTCGGTGGTCAGGTGCTCAGGCGTGCCATGGCGCAGCGCCTGGGTATCGACGCCGACAGCGGCGGTGGTTTTCTCGATGTGTATGGCAGCGCCACCGCCAGCCACTGGCGCGGCTTTATCGAACGCCTGGATCGGCGCCCCCTGTCACCCGAAAACCAGGCCCGCGCCGTGGCTGCGGCGGTCGCGACCTTCACCTGCTTCGAGCGCTGGCTGGAGCAGCGCGCGGTGTTGTTGCACGCAATTGAGTGCTAAGCGCCACCGTTGATCAACCTGAAAAACGTCACATACCCTGTAGGAGCGGGCTCGTCCCGCGATCGGGCGCGAAGCGGCCGTAAAACCGGGCTTCGAGGTGTTTCAGGAATACCCCGGTTGCCTGATCTACGGCCGCTACGCGCCCGATCGCGGGACGAGCCCGCTCCTACAGGGGGGCGCCTGTGTTTTGATATCAGAACGAAATATTCAACGCCGCAAACAGCGCCCTGCCCGGCTGGTTGTAGGTGTTGGCACCGGCGCTGCTGGCGTTGCCGCCGCGCAGGATCTGCTTGTCGAACACGTTGTTCACCCCCACCCGCACATCGTAGTTGGCGTTGAACTTGTATCCGGCACTCACATCCACCAGCCCATAGGCTTCGACATCCTTCTGCGCCGACTCGTCATAGCGCTCCTGGGTGCGGTAGTTCCAGGTCGGCGACTTCTGCTTGCCGAACCAGGTACCGGCCAGCTGCAGCGACAACTTGTCGGTCGCGCGCCAGTCCAGGGTGGTGTTGACCGTGTACTCGGGGATCACCGACAGCGGCTCGCCGGTCTCACGGTTGTCATTGTCGAGCATCCAGGTCAGGTTGGTGTTCCAGTCCAGGCTCGGGGTGAGCTCGACGAACAGGTTGCCCTCAAGGCCTTCTACCCGTGCCTTGCCGGCGTTTTCCCACTGGGTCACACGACTGCCGCCATTGATCGCGTAGACCACGTCGGTGCCGCCAATGATCTTGTTCTGGTAGTCGTTGCGGAAATAGGTCGCACTGGTACGCCAGGTGCCGCGGTCATACAGCAGGCCGATCTCCTTGTTGATGCTGATCTCAGGCTTGAGATCGGCGTTGCCCTGCAGGTAGCAGCCGCCGGAGTTGGTCTGCTGCACGCTGCAGCCATTGCCGCGGCTGTAGAGCAGGTAGCTGGGATTGGACTGGTACAGGTTCGGCGTCTTGTAGGCACGGGCGATGCCGCCCTTGAAGGACAGTTCGTCGGTGATCTTGTGCGACAGGTTCAAGCTAGGGCTGAAGTTGTCGCCGAAGGTCTCGTGGTGATCGAAACGCAGACCCGGCGTGACGGTGGTAGCGCCAATGATGATGTTGTCCTCGACGAACAAGGCATGGCTGCGCGCCTGCATCTTCGAATCGCTGCGGTCGAAGCCTGCGATCACATCGTTGCCAACGCCTGTCGGGTCGGAGCTTTGCGGACGGAACGAGCCCTGGTCGTGGAGGGTTTCATAGAGGTACTCGCCGCCAACGGTCAGCACGTGCTCCGTGGCGCCCACGGCGAACGGCAAGTTGACCTCGCTCGACAGGCGCGTGTTGCGCAAGCGCGAGAATGCCGCATCGTTGCCGTCGATCGCCCCTTCGGTACGCCCAGCCATGCCCTCGTTCAAGCGCCAGTTGCGCACGTACTCATAAGCCAGCACGGTCTTGCTGGTGCCCCAGGTGAAGTCGCCCAGGTGCGTCAGGTCGTAGGTGTTGCGCTGCATCACGTTGGTCTCGTGGCCATACAGGCTGGAGATCAGCTGCGCGTTGCCACCGCCGTTGCTGTTCATGGTGTCGCCAGCGTAGATATTGCCCTGGCGGCTGTAGCCTGCGCTCATCTCCAAGCGATGCTCGTCGTTGAGCTTCCAGCTCAGCAGGCCGTTGATATCCTTGTTGCGCACACCCTCGCGCCCGGCCACGGTCGGGCTGCCGGCGTGTGCGGCGTTGATGTCCAGGTCGTCGGCGTCGGTCTTGGCCAGGCCGCCATAGAGACGGAACCCCAGGGTGTCGGTCAGGCCACCCCCGAGGTTGAAGTTGGTCCGGTGGCTGGCGCCCTCGGCGCTGTCCTCCGGCATCAGGGTGTACAGGCTGACGCTCCCCTTGAGTGCTTCGCTGGGGCGCTTGGTGATGATGTTGACCACTCCGCCCATGGCGCCCGAGCCATAGCGCGCGGCTGCGGGGCCACGCAGGATCTCGATGCGCTCGACCGCTTCGGCCGGCACCCAGTTGGTTTCGCCGCGGGTATCGCGGTCGCCGTTCCAGCCATAGCGCACCGAGTTGCGTGCACTCGATGGCTTGCCATCGATCAGGATCAGGGTGTTTTCCGGGCCCATGCCGCGCAGGTCGATCTGCCGGTTGTTGCCACGGGCGCCGCTGGCACTGTTGCCGGTGAGGTTGACCCCCGGTTCGCGGCGGATGATGTCGGACAGGTCATTGGCCGGCGGGCGGCGCTTGATGTCTTCTTCGGTGATGACCGACGATCCCAGCGCCTGGCGCGCTTCGCGCTCGGCGGTCACCAACGTGTCTTCGATTACCAGCGCCTGTTCGGCGAATGCTGAAGTCGTTGCCACGGGCGCGGCCAGGGCAACGATGGCCAGCGCCAGGCGGTGCGGGGAAGGTCGGGTGTGCATCGGTACATCTCCTGAAATCGTGTGCGAGAAGCAAGCCGCGCCCCGGTCGGCAGGCCCCTCGCCCACCGGCCCGGCAAAAAGGCGGGTCCGTCAGGGATGGCAAATATAATGATTCTCAAATGGGTTTAAATCTTATTTACGAAATTTACAGATTGCCCGTAAACCCGTCTGGCAGACACCCGCACCCGAGGCGGGCTAGACCAGCACCGCGCCCAGAGCATTGATGGCCTGCACCAGCTGTGGCGCGTCACCCTGCACCCGTACCGCCAGCCCTTCGATCTCGCGACGGACCGGATACTGCTTGCGCAGCAGGTCGAATGCCGCACGTTGCTCGGAGGGATCCTCGCTCAGGCTGCGACGAAAATCCGCGTCGTCGCGACGCGGGTCGTAGACCGCACGGCACAGGGTTGCCAGCGCCCAGGCCGGGTCGGCGCTGGCATCGAATTCCAGGCGTGCCAGCGCTGGCGACGGCAGCAGGTCGGCCAGTTGCACCTGCTCCGGCAAACCTTGCGAACGGCAGAAGGCCTGGTAGATCTGCGCGGTCCCGCGCTGCTTGCCATCGAGGCTGTAGCCGGCGATATGCGGCGTGGCCAGGGTGCACAGGTCGGCCAGCGCCAGGTCGACCTGCGGCTCGCCCTCCCAGACATCCAGCACCGCGTGGACATCCTCGCGGTCCAGCAGCAGCTCGCGCAGGGCGTCGTTGTCCACCACCGGCCCACGGCTGGCATTGATCAGCCAGGCCCCTGGGCGCAGGCGGGCCAATTGCCGCGCACCGAGCAGATGCCAGGTCGGATGTTCGCCGCCGCGTTGCAGCGGGGTATGCAGGCTGATGGTGTCACACTGTTCAAGCAACCTGTCCAGGCTGACGAAGTCGCCCTCTTCGCTGGCTGCGCGCAGCGGATCGCACACCAGCACCTGCCAGCCCAAGCCCCGCAGTACACGGACCAGACGCCCGCCCACCTCACCGGCTCCAACCACGCCATACACCCGCTTGGGCAGCTCCACGCCATCGAGCTCGGCCAGGGTCAGCAGGCTGCCCAGCACGTAGTCCACCACGCCGCGGGCGTTGCAGCCAGGCGCGCTGCTCCAGTGGATGTCGGCCTGAGCGAAGTATTCGAGATCAAGGTGGTCGGTGCCGATGGTGCAGGTGCCGACGAAGCGCACCTTGCTGCCTTCGAGCAGTTGCCGGTCGACGCGGGTGACCGAGCGCACCAGCAGCAGATCGGCATCCCTGACGCAGGCTGCATCGATGGCCCGGCCAGGGTAACGGCGGATTTCGCCGAATCCGGCGAAGAAGGCATCGAGCAGCGGGATATTTTCGTCGGCAACGATCAGCATGGGCGCTCTCCTTTCAGGGGAGCGCAGTGTAGGCGCTGTGGCCTGTGCGATCCAGCTCAGTCGGCCTTCTTGCGAATCCAGTACAGGTAGGTGCCGGCGTCTTCCTGCTGTTGCACCAGCTCATGGCCGAGGAAGGTGCAGAACTTGGGGATGTCGCGGCGGGTCGACGGGTCGGTGGCGATGACCTTGAGCAGGCCGCCAGCAGCGAGGTTGCGCACGTGCTGATGCAGCATCATCACCGGCTCCGGACAGTTCAGGCCGGTGGCGTCGAGGGTCGCGTCTGGAGTGAAGTCGGTCATGGTGGGCTCCGCAAATTGTGGGGTATTGTCGCGCAAACCGCGTGCAGGTCAAACAGGGGCCGCAGCGCGGCCCCGGTCGCCTCAGCGCGGCTTGAGGTCGAGCCGGCGAAGGTGGCAAGTGACCTCTTCGCGGTCGTGGTACAGCTGTTTGCAGGCTATCGACACCTTGACCTTGCGCGCCTTGAACGAGGCCTCGATGCGATCGAGCAACTTGCGCACCTCGGCGTGACGCTGCTTCATCGGCAGCTTGAGATTGACCACGGCCTCGCGGCACAACCCCTCGCCCAACCAGGTTTCGATCAGCGAGGCCGTGCGGGCGGGCTTCTCGACGATGTCGCAGACCATCCAGTCAACGGTCTGCTTGGGCTTCCAGGTAAAGCCGTCGGCCATCAAATGCTGCACCAGCCCCGTATCCATCAGGCTTTCAGCCATCGGGCCGTTGTCGATGGCGGTGACCAGCATGCCACGCTTGACCAGCTGGTAGGTCCAGCCGCCCGGTGAAGCGCCCAGGTCGACGCCGGTCATGTCGTCGTTCAGGCGTTGGTCCCATTGATCGCGGGGGATGAACTGGTGCCAGGCTTCCTCAAGCTTGAGGGTCGAGCGGCTCGGCGCCTCGCGCGGGAACTTCAGGCGCGGGATGCCCATCGGCCACAGCGCCGAATTGCCCGCTTCGGCCAGGCCGAGAAACACCCGTCGGCCACTGATGAACGTCAGCAGCAGGCGTGGCTTGCTGGCATCCTCGACCAGACGCCCGGCCTTCTCCAGCGCCTTGCGCAGCGGCACCTCGAATTTGCGGCAGAAGGTCGACAGCTCCTTGCCGTCGTTGCTGTCGAGCACCTCCAGCCACAGGCTGCCACACACCGGCAGGCCCGCCAGGTGCTCGAGCAGCACACTGATCCGGTCAGTTTCCGGCAGCTCGACGAAGTCGCCGCGCGCCCATTGGCGCGGGAAGATCAGCCGGTCGAAGCGCAGCTCACGCATCAGGCGTTCGGCACCGCCTTCGTCGAGGCAAACGAACTCGGCGCTGGCGCTCTGCGGCTTGCCCTTGGCATAGCCGGCCACGCCCAGGTGCGCGGCGTGTTCGCTGATTTCGGCGCAGACCTCGCCCTCGAAGCCGGGCCGGCAATGCATGAACAGGGTATTCATCTCTTACTCCACATCACTGGCGCAGACAGCGCCAGGGCGGCGAATGATAAAGGAAGTTCGGAACCTGCGACATGCCCCGCAGGTCCAGAACAACGTCAGGCCCGCCAAAGCGGTCTAACCTGATTGTTCAGCCTGGCCCGTGCCGTGCGGGCCGATACAGAGCGGTGATACCGGTAACCACGACTGCCGGGCACCGGAGCACAAGGAGTTGGCAATGCCCTCGCTCGATAGCCTGAAAACCCTCAAGACCCTCCAGGTGGCCGACCGCGCCTACCACTATTTCAGCCTCACCGAGGCCGCCAGCCAGTTGGGCGACCTGCAACGCCTGCCCATGTCGCTCAAGGTCCTGCTGGAAAACCTGCTGCGCTGGGAAGACGGTGAAACCGTCACCGGCGACGACTTGCGAGCCCTGGCCGGCTGGCTGCAAGAGCGACGCTCCGACCGCGAGATCCAGTATCGACCTGCGCGGGTACTGATGCAGGACTTCACCGGCGTGCCCGCCGTGGTCGACCTCGCCGCCATGCGCGCGGCCATGGCCAAGGCTGGCGGCGATCCCCAGCGGATCAACCCGCTGTCGCCGGTTGACCTGGTGATCGACCACTCGGTAATGGTCGACCGCTACGCCACCGCCGAAGCCTTCGAACAGAACGTCGACATCGAGATGCAGCGCAACGGCGAACGCTACGCCTTCCTGCGCTGGGGCCAGAGTGCCTTCGACAACTTCCGCGTGGTGCCACCGGGCACGGGGATCTGCCACCAGGTCAACCTGGAATACCTTGGCCGCACCGTGTGGACCCGCGAGGAAGACGGGCGCACCTACGCCTTCCCCGACACCCTGGTCGGCACCGACTCGCACACCACCATGATCAACGGCCTGGGCGTGCTCGGCTGGGGTGTCGGTGGCATCGAGGCGGAGGCGGCGATGCTCGGCCAGCCGGTGTCGATGCTGATCCCCGAGGTGATCGGTTTCAAGCTCACCGGCAAGCTGCGCGAAGGCATCACCGCCACCGACCTGGTGCTGACGGTCACGCAGATGCTGCGCAAGAAGGGCGTGGTCGGCAAGTTCGTCGAATTCTATGGCGACGGCCTGGCCGACCTGCCGCTGGCCGACCGCGCCACCATCGCCAACATGGCGCCGGAATACGGAGCCACCTGCGGCTTCTTCCCGGTCGATGACGTCACCCTCGACTACCTGCGCTTGTCCGGTCGCCCCGACGAGACCGTGCAACTGGTCGAAGCCTACTGCAAGGCCCAGGGCCTGTGGCGCCTGCCTGGCCAGGAACCGCTGTTCAGCGACAGCCTGGCGCTGGACATGCACGAGGTCGAAGCCAGCCTCGCCGGGCCAAAGCGCCCGCAGGACCGAGTGGCGCTGTCCAAGGTCAGCCAGGCCTTCGACGGCTTCATCGAACTGCAGCCCAAGCCCTTGGCCAAGGAGGTCGGACGCCTGGAAAGCGAAGGGGGTGGCGGTGTTGCCGTGGGTAACGCCGACCAGGCCGGCGAGATCGACTACACGCACAACGGCCAGACCCACAAGCTGCGCGACGGCGCCGTGGTGATCGCGGCCATCACCTCCTGTACCAACACCTCCAACCCCAGCGTGATGATGGCCGCCGGGCTGGTCGCCAAGAAAGCCATCGAGAAAGGCCTGGCTCGCAAACCCTGGGTCAAGAGTTCGCTGGCGCCAGGTTCGAAAGTGGTCACCGACTACTTCAAGGCGGCCGGCCTTACCCCCTACCTCGATCAGTTGGGCTTCGACCTGGTCGGCTATGGCTGCACCACCTGCATCGGCAACTCGGGCCCGCTGGACGAGGCCATCGAGAAAGCGATCGGCAGCGCCGACCTGACCGTGGCGTCGGTGCTGTCGGGTAACCGCAACTTCGAAGGCCGGGTGCACCCGCTGGTCAAGACCAACTGGCTGGCCTCGCCACCGCTGGTGGTGGCCTATGCTTTGGCCGGCAGCGTGCGCGTGGATCTCACCCAGGATGCCCTGGGCACTGGCAAGGACGGCCAGCCGGTATACCTGCGCGATATCTGGCCCAGCCAACAGGAAATCGCCGACGCGGTGGCCAAGGTCGATACCGCCATGTTCCACAAGGAGTATGCCGAGGTGTTTGCCGGTGATGCCCAATGGCAGGCCATCGAAGTACCCCAGGCCGCTACCTATGTCTGGCAGGACGACTCCACCTACATCCAGCACCCGCCGTTCTTCGACGATATCGGCGGCCCGCTGCCGGAAATAGCCGACGTGCACGGGGCGCGCATTCTCGCGCTGCTCGGCGACTCGGTGACCACCGACCACATCTCTCCAGCCGGCAACATCAAGGCCGACAGCCCTGCCGGTCGCTACCTGCGCGACAAGGGCGTGGAGCCGCGCGACTTCAACTCCTATGGTTCACGTCGCGGCAACCACGAAGTGATGATGCGCGGCACCTTTGCCAACATCCGCATACGCAACGAAATGCTCGGCGGCGAGGAAGGCGGCAATACGCTGCATGTGCCCAGCGGCGAAAAACTGTCGATCTACGATGCTGCCATGCGCTACCAGGCGCAAGGCACGCCGCTGGTGGTGATCGCCGGGCAGGAATACGGCACCGGCTCCAGCCGCGACTGGGCCGCCAAGGGCACCAACCTGCTGGGGGTCAAGGCAGTGTTGGCCGAGAGCTTCGAGCGTATCCACCGCTCCAACCTGGTAGGGATGGGCGTTCTGCCCCTGCAGTTCAAGGCTGGCGACGATCGCAAGCGCCTGGGCCTGACCGGCAAGGAGCGCATCGATGTGCTGGGGCTCAGTGGCGCGCAGATCCGCCCGGGCATGAACCTGCAGTTGCGCATCCTGCGCGAGGATGGCCAGCAACAGGAGATCGAGGTGCTGTGCCGGATCGACACGCTCAATGAAGTCGAGTACTTCAAGTCGGGCGGGATTCTGCACTACGTGCTGCGACAACTGATCGCCGGTTGAAGGGAAGGCATCGCGGGTTCGCCCGCGATGCCTCTGCGACGTGTCCTGGCGCCCTCGGGGTGAGTCAAAGCATCATATCGATTTGCCACCTACCGGATTTCCGATGTCGCCTGCCCACTGGATCGCCCTCGCCCTGCTTGGTCTGGGCTATGCCCTCGCCCTGTTCCACGGCCACCTGGGGCTCGCCACCCTGCCCGCCTTGCTCGCCCTGTGTTGTACCGCACTGCTGGTGCGACGACCCGCAGGCTGGCAACGAGTGCTCGGGCACGGCTTCTTCATCGTCCTGGCCCTTGCCCTGGCGTTGCACTGGTTGCCCGGTTTCCAGGGGGCAAAGGTCATCGACAAGGTGGTGTTCAGCGAGGGCGCGCTGCCGTTCTCCATGTACCTGAACCTGGACAAGCCGCTGATCGGCTTCTGGATTCTGCTGGCTTGCCCCTGGATCCTGAGCCTGCGCGGGCGCGCTCTACTGCCAAGCCTCGGGCTGGTCTTGCCGCTGACATTGCTGGCTTGCCTGGGTGGCGCCTGGTCGCTTGGGATAGTGGGTTGGGCGCCGAAATGGCCGGAACAGACCTGGATCTGGGCCCTGAACAACCTGCTGCTGGTCAGCCTGACCGAAGAGCTGCTGTTCCGCGGTTATATCCAAGGTGGGCTGCAACGCCTGTTCAGGCACCAGGGGCTTGCATTGATCGTGGCCGCGCTGTTATTCGGCCTGGCGCATCTGGGGAGCGGCTGGCAGTGGTTCTACCTGGCAAGCCTTGCGGGTATCGGCTACGGCCTGGCGTATCGACTCGGCGGCTTGAGCGCTGCGGTCGTGTGCCATTTCGCTGTCAACCTGACCCATTTCGCATTGTTTACTTATCCGATGCTGGCCCCAGGCTGAACAACGAGTCATGATCGGACCATAACGTCATAAATCGTTAAAATGCTGACATCTTGAGTGCAAATGCAACCAACGAGCCGCCTCCCTAGCTGATGGCTCATGGCCACTTATTGCTCCAGATCAAGCAAGTTAAATATTCATTCAATAAAACCATGGGCTTGCCGATACCTGTCGAAAGCCTTGCGGATTGAACAGCCAATGCGTAACAACCAGCCGATTACCCAGAGAGAACGGACTTTCCCTGCCCAGCAGCGGTTGATTTCCACCACCAACGCCAAAGGCGTGATCACCTACTGCAACGATGCTTTCATCGAAATCAGCGGTTTCTCACGCGAAGAGCTCACGGGAGCGCCACACAATCTGGTACGCCACCCTGACGTGCCCCCAGCAGTGTTCGCCCACATGTGGCAGACCCTCAAGCAGGGCCTGCCGTGGATGGGGATCGTCAAGAACCGCTGCAAGTCGGGCGACCATTACTGGGTCAATGCCTACGTCACGCCGATCTTCGACAACAACCAGGTGGTCGGTTTCGAGTCGGTGCGGGTCAAGCCCACGGCCGAACAGATCCGTCGCGCCGAAGCGCTTTACCAGCGTCTGAACCAGGGCAAGCCGGCGGTGCCGCGTCGTGACAAGTGGTTGCCGGTACTGCAGGACTGGCTGCCGTTCATTCTCATCAGCCAGATCGGCTTCCTCATCGGCAACTGGCTCGGCCACTCCTGGGGCTTTGCCCTGGCTGCTGCCGTTTCTGTCCCCCTCGGCCTGCTTGGCCTCACCTGGCAGCAGCGCGGCCTCAAGCGCCTGTTGCGCCTGGCCGAACAGACCACTTCCGATCCGCTGATCGCGCAGATGTTCACCGACAGCCGTGGCGTGCAGGCACGCCTGGAAATGGCCATGCTCAGCCAGGAATCCCGCCTGAAAACCTGCCTCACCCGGCTGCAGGACAGTGCCGAGCACCTGAGCGAGCAGGCGCGCCAGTCCGATGTGCTGGCGCACAAGAGTTCTTCGGGGCTGGAACGCCAGCGCGTGGAGACCGAGCAAGTCGCCGCTGCCGTCAACCAGATGGCTGCCACGACACAAGAAGTGGCCAACCACGTGCAGCGCACCGCCGACGCTACCCAGGAAGCCAATCGCCTGACCAGCCAGGGCCGTCAGATCGCCGGGGAAACCCGCGAAGCCATCGAACGCCTCTCCGCAGCGGTGGGTGAAACCGGCCAGACCGTCACCCAGTTGGCCAAGGACAGCGACGAGATCGGTGGTGTGGTCGATGTGATCAAGGGCATCGCCGACCAGACCAACCTGCTGGCGCTCAATGCTGCCATCGAAGCGGCCCGCGCCGGCGAAATGGGCCGGGGCTTCGCCGTGGTTGCCGACGAAGTGCGCCAGCTGGCGCAACGTACCGCCGAATCCACCGGACAGATCCACGGCCTGATTGCCAAGCTGCAGCAGACTGCCAGCAATGCCGTGCAAACCATGGAGACCGGCCACCGTCAGGCCGAGGAAGGCGTCGAGCGAGTGATGCAAGCCGACCAGGCGCTGGTAGGGATCAGCGAAGCGGTGGCCAACATCACCGACATGGCTACCCAGATCGCTGCTGCCACGGAAGAACAGACTGCAGTGGCGGACGAGATCAGCCGTAACATCAGCACCATAGCCGATCTGGCCGACCAGACGGCAGAGCAGGCGCAGCATTCGGCACTGCTCAGTGAAGAACTGACCAGTACGGCTGGAACGCAGTACTCGCTAGTGGAGCGGTTCAACCGCTGAGTGACAAAAAAGGGGCTGCCTGAGGCAGCCCCTTTTTTTACCAGTCCAGACTCAAACGGCTCTGGAAATACCGCTTTTCACCCGTCAGCGGATCGTCGAACCCTAGACTTTGCGCCAGCAGTTTCAATGGCCGCTCGTAGTCGTCCTCGCCCTCGAGCAGTGTCGGATAGAACGGGTCGTTGCTGATCGCGGCGCCCAGTGCCGCCATGTGCACTCTCAACTGATGGGTCTTGCCGGTCACGGGCGAGAGCCCGTAACGCCACAGGTTACCGTTCTTCTCCAGGACTTGGGCCAGGGTCTCGCTGTTCGCCACCCCTTCGACCTCACGCATGCGAAAGAACGGCTCACCATGCTCCAGCCGACTACGGTGCACCAACGGAAACTCCCGCGTCGGCAGCGCAGCAGCGATGGCCTGGTAGCGCTTGTCGATGCGCCGCTCGGGAAACAGCCGCTGATAGGCGCTGCGCGACTGCGGATTGGACGAGAACAGTACCAACCCCGCCGTATGCCGGTCGATGCGGTGCAGCGGCACCAGGTGGGGATTGTCCAGACGACGGATCAGGCGTCGCAGCAGGGTGTGCTCGACATATTCGCCCGTGGGTGTGACTGGCAGGAAATGCGGCTTGTCCGCCACCACCAGGTGCTCATCGCAATGCAGGATCGTTTCCTCCACGGGAATGGGCCTTTCATTGGGGACTTCACGAAAGTAATGCAGACGCATGCCACGGCGGTAAGGCAGATCGGCCGCCACTGCCCTGCCCTCGGCATCGAGCACTCGCCCTCGACTGAAGCGATCGAGCCATTGGTCACGGCCAATGCCCTTGAAGTGATCGCACAGGCAATCGAGGACCGTGATCCAATCGCCAGGCGGCAAACAAACGGTACTGGCTTGCTGGTGAGCTGGGTCGAACGGCGTGGACATGGCAGGCTCTGTAATCAATGAGCGGGCATTATCGCCAATGCCCGCTCACTCAACCAGCCTCGCCAACTTGCTCACAACGCGACTTGAGCCAGCGCAACACCTGCACCGCCTCCCAGCGTCCGGCATCATAAAGGGCGTAGACCACCCCCTCGTAGCCAACGACATCCAGCGGGCGATGAAACCCTGCGCGCTGGAACAGTGCCTCGATCTCGGCAAAGCAGGTATTGAAATGGACCTTGCCGAACGGAGTACGGTCGTCGGTCACCAAGCCCTCCATGCGCAGCTCAAGCACCGCATCGCACACCGCTTCCGGGGGCATGCGGTTGACGCTGTACTTCAGTTGCTCGACATTGTGCATCGCCTCACCCCAAATACTGTATCTTTATACAGCATACGAATACCGTGGCCATTCCGTCAATTCGCAACAGCTCATTGCAAGCCTGGCAGGTGGCCGGTCCCCTTGCGAACAGTCATTACCTGGCGCCTGGGGTTGTCGCGTGAAATGGCCAGGTGAACCCAGGTGTCGAACTCCAGGATCAGTTGATCGAACACAATGGAACTGTCGCGAATGCATTCGGCCAGTTGCCGGGGCGTCATCGTTTTTACGCACATGTCGGCGGCCAGGCCGAGGCAATGCGCACTGTTGCGCACGCCGCCCACAAGCTGGTTGACGGTTTCATTGCGAAAACCGCTGGTGATCTGGATCGGGGAGTCGATCAAGGCTCGCACCTCTTCGAGCACCCCGCACAGCAAGCGCAGATTGGCCAAAGCCTCGGGATCGGGATCGTTGGGTATAGCGTTGTGCGCGGCGGCCAGCGAAAACGTCATCTCTTCGAGCGTGAAGTTCGGCGTAAGAAACATGATGTGTCCCCGGGTGATCGGCTGTATCGGGCCAGCATCATCGACCAGGACCACACCGGACGGGATGAAGGAAACGCTCCCCCCTACCTGTCACTTGAGGAACGCCGCCACCTGCTGCGCGTCGAACGGCCAGAGCAGTTCGGTGCCGCTGTCGCAGCGACGCAAGACAGGGATGATCAAGCCGTAACGCTCGAACATGGCTTCATCATCGGCGATATCAACCAATTCGACCCACAGCCCGTGCTCGACGAACGGCATCAACACAGCCTCGGCGACTTCACACAAATGGCACCCCAAGGTGCCGAACAATTGGCATTCAGGCAGCATTATCAGTTCCCGGGCCCAGTGAAGAGACGCTCATTCTAGGCCCGCCGGGAGCCGCCTGCATCTGCTGCTCAATCCTGACTGGTAGCGCCGATACGGTGCAGGGACAGGTCCGCCCCCTGGAACTCCTGCTCATGGCTCAAGCGCAAACCATGTACCGCCTTGACCAGCCCGTACACGGCAAAGCCACCAGCCAAGGCCACCAGTACGCCTGCCAGGCTGCCAAACAACTGGCTCGCCAGGCTGACACCGCCCAGCCCTCCGAGCGCCGACTGGCCGAAGATACCGCACGCCAAACCGCCCCAAACGCCGCATACACCATGTAGCGGCCATACGCCAAGTACATCGTCGACTTTCCAGCGATTCTGCGAGGCAGTGAAGCACCACACGAACAGTGCTCCCGCCACCAGCCCGGTCACCAGCGCGCCAACCGGGTGCATGAGATCGGAACCGGCACACACCGCCACCAATCCGGCCAGTGGGCCATTGTGCAGGAAGCCCGGGTCATTGCGCCCGACCAGCAAGGCCGACAGCGTGCCGCCGACCATCGCCATCAGCGAATTGATCGCCACCAGGCCGCTGACACCCTCCAGGGTTTGTGCACTCATGACGTTGAAGCCGAACCAGCCGATGATCAGGATCCACGACCCCAGCGCGAGGAACGGAATACTGGAAGGAGCGAAAGCCACCAGCCGTCCATCACGGTACCGTCCGCGACGGGCACCGAGCAGGATGACGGCAGCCAGCGCCAGCCAGCCGCCCATGGCATGCACCACCACCGAACCGGCAAAGTCATGGAACGGTGCGCCAAACCGGGCTTGCAACCAGGCCTGGACGCCCAGGTTGCCGTTCCACACCGCCCCTTCGAAGAAGGGGTAGACGAAGGCCACGATCAGCGCGGTGGCACATAACTGCGGGGCAAAACGTGCACGCTCGGCGATGCCTCCGGAGATGATTGCCGGAATCGCCGCAGCGAAGGTCAGCAGGAAGAAGCACTTGACCAAGGCATAGCCATGATCGCTGGCCAACTCCGCAGCCGGCTGGAAAAAGCTGACGCCGTAGGCGATCCAGTAGCCGATGAAGAAATACACCAGCGCCGAGACGGCGAAGTCGCTGAGAATCTTGCATAGGGCATTGACCTGGTTCTTGTGCCGCACGGTACCGACCTCGAGAAAGGCGAAACCCGCGTGCATGGCCAGGACCAGAATGGCCCCCATGAGGATGAACAGGGTGTTGGAGCCATGGACGAGTGAGTCCATCGCGCTATGCATGTTTTCCATGGAATGGGCAGACCTGCTGAAAAGTGCACCAGGACAGTTCAGAAACCTTGCTCGCGCACCTGATCGGTGCCTGCCGTGCGCCCCGTTTTGGGGGAGCGGCTACATAGGGAGTGGTTTTTTCTTGGGTTTGTCGTGGATTGGGTTAAGGTTTATCGGTGTCGGCCAGGGCCTTGCGCGCATATGGGGCAGCGCCCGGCATCGACGCCCCGCGACCCGGCAGAACAAAGCAAACGCCGTACCAGCGACAAGTGGTGAACCTTCCGCCACACTCATCACTCGAAATAGCCACACACATCGACAGGGAGAGACCCCATGGCCAGCAAATCGGCAAAGACTGCACAAGAGATCTTGATGGCTGACTTCCAGGCACTGGTGCGCGACACCGAGAAATTACTCGCCGACACTGCCAATCTGGCGGGCGACCAGGCCGACGAGCTGCGTGGCCAGATCCACGACCGCCTGCAGCAGGCCCGCGAAAGCCTGCAACTGACCCAGGACTCGGTCCGCGAGCGCGGTCAGGCAGCGCTGGGCAGTGCCGAGGAGTACGTACAGGAAAACCCATGGCAGGCCATCGGCATCGCAGCCGGTGTCGGGCTGCTGGTCGGCCTGCTCGCCAGCCGCCGCTGAGGAGGACGCATGGACAACGATGCCATCGGCGCCGGCGTTTCCGGCAGACGCCTCGGCGCGGCCATCCTGGGGCTGCTGCACAGCCACATCGAACTGTTCGGCATCGAATTGCAAGAGCAGAAAGGCCGAACCCTTCGCCTGCTGCTGTTCGCAGGCCTGGCACTGGTATTCGCCCTGCTCCTGCTGACCGCGCTGTCCGGGCTGATCCTGGTACTGCTGTGGGACAGCTACCGATTGGCCGGCATCGTCGGCCTTTGCGTGTTCTACAGCGCCGCGGCACTCTATTGCGGCCTGCGCCTGAAGGCCGCAGTGTTCGATGAATCTTCACCGTTCAACAGCACCCTCGAAGAACTCGCCAAGGACCGGGAGCGCCTGTTGCCATGAGCCTGCCTGAACTGCCTAATACCCGTAATCCTCGCGAACTGCGCAAGGCGCTGCTACGCCTGCGTCTGGAAATGCACCGCCAGGAGATCCGCCACGAGTCTCGTCAACTGCTCGAGCCGGTCCAGCGCCTGCGCGGCATGGGCGCATCGGTCCAGGACGGCCTCGGCATCAAGCACGCTCCGCTGTGGGGCCTGGGTGTCGTGGTCGCCATGGGCTTTCTGACCGGAAAGGGCGTGCGCAGCGGCAACCTGGCGCGCCTGGTGCGCCTGGGTGGCAGCCTGGCCCCTCTGGTGCGCCTGTTCCTGCAGAACGGCCGTCATCGCTGAAACGAGGCGCCCGCCGCTTGCGCGGGCGCCCGTGACACGGGAAGCTATGGCCACCATCTGACGGGAGATCGAGCCTTGGACTGGCATACCCTGCTCAACCGCGAACGCCTCGGCAAAGCCTTATACAGCCCCGAAGAACTGGGCCGCAGCCCATTCCACAAGGACCATGACCGCATCATCTTCTCCGGCGCCTTCCGCCGCCTGGGGCGCAAGACCCAGGTCCACCCGGTGTCCAGCAACGACCACATCCACACCCGCCTCACCCACTCCCTCGAAGTCAGTTGCGTAGGCCGCTCGCTGGGCATGAGGGTCGGCGAGACCCTGCGCGCCAACCTGCCCGACTGGTGTGCACCAAGCGACCTGGGCATGATCGTGCAATCGGCCTGCCTGGCTCACGACATCGGCAACCCACCGTTCGGCCACTCCGGTGAAGACGCCATCCGCCACTGGTTTCAGCAGGCAGCGGGCCGTGGGTGGCTCGACGACATGAGCGACGACCAACGTGCCGACTTTCTCAACTTCGAAGGTAATGCCCAGGGTTTTCGCGTGCTCACCCAGCTGGAATACCACCAGTTCGACGGCGGCACCCGTCTGACCTACGCCACCCTCGGCACCTACCTCAAGTACCCATGGAGCGCCCGTCATGCCGACGCGCTGGGGTACAAGAAACACAAGTTCGGCTGCTACCAGAGCGAACTGCCGCTGCTGCAGCAGATCGCTCACAAGCTGGGCCTGCCACAGCTCGAGGAACAACGCTGGGCTCGTCACCCGCTGGTGTACCTGATGGAGGCCGCGGACGACATCTGCTACGCGCTGATCGACCTGGAGGACGGCCTGGAGATGGAGCTGCTGCAGTACGCCGAGGTCGAGGCGCTGCTGCTGGACCTGGTCGGTGACGACCTGCCCGACACCTATCGGCAACTGGGCCCGGCGGATTCTCGTCGGCGCAAGCTGGCCATTCTGCGCGGCAAGGCCATCGAGCACTTGACCAACGCCGCCGCCGAGGCCTTCGTCGAACAGCAACAGGCACTGCTGGCCGGGCATCTGGCAGGGGACCTGGTCGAGCACATGCACGGACCGGCCAAGCACTGTGTGCTGCAGGCCAAGGATATCGCGCGCAAGAAGATCTTCCAGGACAAGCGCAAGACCCTGCACGAGATCGGCGCCTATACCACGCTGGAGATCCTCCTCAATGCCTTCTGCGGCGCAGCGCTCGAGCAACACGGTGGGCGCACGCCGTCATTCAAGAGTCGGCGTGTGCTGGACCTGATCGGCAACCACGCCCCCGACCCACACGGCACCCTGCACAACGCCTTCCTGCGCATGATCGACTTCATCGCTGGCATGACCGACAGCTACGCCAGTGAAATGGCTGGAGAAATGACAGGACGCTCCAGCCCTCATTGACAGACAACGAGGGACGGTCAGCCCCGGCTTGCCGTCCCTCTTGAAAGAAACTTCCTACGCAACCACTGCGCCATTAAATACTCAGAAGAATAATTTGAGATTTAGTGACTTTCTCGTCTTGACTCCTTACAAAACTCATACATATCCAAGCTGCGTGTAGTACTTGGACGTAGGTCTTTTCCCATATATGGCGTTACGCCTAGCCTCTCATGCGCGAAGGCGGTCAACTGCGATAAGGTTTTGTTTGCATCTGACAATCGCCGACTGGGAAGTTGATATGAGCTCCATATTTATTGTTGATGACCACCCCGTGATTCGCCTGGCCATTCGCATGTTGCTGGAAAATCAGAGCTACAAGGTCATTGGCGAATCTGACAACGGCGTCGAGGCCATGCAGATGATCCGTGAGACCCAGCCTGACCTGGTGATCCTCGACATCAGCATCCCCAAGCTCGACGGTTTGGAAGTCCTGGCACGTTTTCAGACCATGGGGCTGCCACTGAAAGTGCTGGTACTGACGGCACAGTCGCCTGCGTTGTTCGCGATCCGTTGCATGCACTCAGGCGCTGCCGGATTCGTATGCAAGCAGGAAGATCTGAGTGAATTGCTCAGCGCAGTCAAGGCCGTACTTTCTGGTTACAACTACTTCCCCAGCCAGGCAATGAACCCCCACCAGGAAATATCCGCTCGTGACATGGATCTTTTCCGACAAGTTAACGACAGAGAGTTGATGGTTCTTCAACTTTTCGCACAGGGGCGCAGCAACAAGGAAATAGCCAAAGGCATGTTCCTCAGCAACAAGACTGTCAGCACCTACAAAAAACGCCTGATGCAGAAGTTAAGGGTCGATACCTTGGTCGACCTGATCGAAGTGGCCAAGCGCAACGCGCTGGTCTGAGGTGGATCATGCCGAGGTACATCGCCTGCGTGCTGCTGACCCTGCTCAGCCTGGGTTGCCAGGCTCAAACGAAGCAGGAGCCCGCCCCCAGGAAACTCAACCTGCTGGTCCGCTCCACCTCCGAAGCAACCGTGCCAGCTTTTTCGACCGCGCAGCAGCAATGGCTGCAATGCCGCACCAGCCTGACACTGGGAACCTCCGCGCCCAACAATCCGCCCTTCGACGTCACCAATGGCAGCGAATATCAAGGCTTGACAGCGGAGTATGCCGGCCTGATCGGCAGGGCACTGGGGCTGGAAATAAAGGTGCTGCGCTTTAATCATCGCCAGGACGCAGTGGAAGCACTCAAGGCCGGGCGCATCGATCTGCTTGGCAGTGCAAACGGCTATGAGGCCGCGGTCGAGGGGGTGGCGCTGTCCAAACCCTACGCTGTAGATCGCCCCGTTCTGGTCACCCGCGAAGACGAGACACGCCCCCTCGACCTGGGGCTCGCCGACTTGCGCCTGAGCACGCTCTATCATTACCTGCCGCTCGAGGATATACATGCGCTTTACCCGCAAGCCCAGCTGAAAACCTTCGGTTCCACCTCCGAAGCGCTGAACGCTGTCGCATTTGGCCAGGCCGACGTCTTTCTCGGCGATACCATTTCGACTCACTTCCAGCTTACCCGCGGTCATCTGCCACAACTGCGCATGAGCAATTTCGGCAAGCACGAAGCCGTGGGCTTCAGCTTTGCCGTGCGTGCCCAGGATCAGCTGTTGATGGGCCTGATCAACACCATCCTGGACAGCCAGCCGGCCAGCGTCAGGAATTCGATCTTCAAGCGCTGGAGCGCGGGCAGCGACCTGCTGCTTACCGATCGTCGGCTGCAACTGACGCCGCGCGAGCAGCAATGGCTACATGATCACCCGAGCATGCGCGTGGTGGTAAACGATACCTCGGCTCCCCTGTCATTCTTCGACGGCAACGGCCATTTCCGCGGTATCACTGCCGACCTGCTGGAGCTGGTTCGACTGCGCACCGGCTTGCGTTTCGAGATCCAACGCGCTACCGGGATAAAGGAAATGATCCAGTCACTCGCGCAGGGCAGTGCTGACCTGATTGCTGCACTTGCCATCGCATCGCCTGCCCGAACAGACCTGCAACTCAGTCGCCCGTATCTCGAGAGCCCCTATGTACTGGTTACCCGCAGCGGCCGACCGTACACGTCGCTGGAACATCTGAATGGCCGCCGGGTCGCCGTTACACGACATACCTCCCCCTCCGTCCTGCTGGCGACGGCACACCCGAAGATCCGACTGATCGAGACCGAAAGCACTTTCTACTCCATGGCCCTGCTGGGCAGCGGCGCCGTGGACGCAGCCATCACCACGCTGCTGGATGCCAACCACGCCATCGCCGCCAACAACGATCTGGTGATCCGCAGCACCGTCGGCAACGACCCGGCCACCTTCTCCATGGCCAGCGTCAAGGACGCCAGCCCCCTGGCCTCCATCCTCGACAAAGCCTTGCTGAGCATCACGCCTGAAGAGCTGGGTGTCATCAACAGTCGCTGGCGCGGTTATGCATTGCACGATGGTGGCCAATGGCGCGAGTACCAGCGTCTGGTGCTGCAGGTCGTGCTGGGGATCGGCATCCTGCTGTTACTGGCGCTGGCCTGGAACGCCTACTTGCGACGCCAGATACGGCAGCGTCGCCGGGCAGAACGCGCCTTGAACGATCAGCTCGAGTTCATGCGCGCCCTGCTCAATGGGACCCCTCACCCGATGTACGTACGCGATCGCGAAGGACGGTTGCAAAGCTGTAACGACAGCTATCTGGAGGCCGTCGACGCGAGTGCCGACGCGGTCATGGGCAAACTGCTCCATGAAAGCCTGTTCAGCAACTGCGACTATACCCGGCAGATCCAAACCGACTATCTGCAGGTAATGGAAGCAGGCACGCCGCTGATCATCGACCGCCCCCTGCGCCTTAAAGACCGCGAACTGACCATCTACCACTGGATCCTTCCCTACCGCGACTCGCTGGGCGAAGTGCAAGGCATCATCGGCGGCTGGATCGACATCAGCGAACGCCGCAAGCTGATCCAGGACCTGCGCCTCGCGAAACAGCAGGCCGACGATGCCAACCGGGCCAAGAGCACCTTCCTGGCGACCATCAGCCATGAAATCCGCACGCCGATGAACGCCGTCATCGGCATGCTCGAACTCGCGGCCAGACGCGCCGATCAGGGGCAGTTGGACAAAGCGTCGATCGAGGTCGCCTATCATTCGGCCAGGGACCTGCTCGGGCTGATTGGCGATATTCTCGACATCGTCAGAATAGAGTCCGGGCATATGTCCCTGAGCCCCGAACCGATCGATCTGGCATCCCTGATCGAATCGGTACGACGGGTATTCGAAGGTCAGGCCCGAGAAAAAGGCCTGCTGCTGGAAGTGGTCATAGATCCCTCGGCACGTTGCCACGCCCTGCTCGATCCACTGCGTTTCAAGCAGGTGCTCTCCAACCTGGTCAGCAACTCGATCAAATTCACCAACGATGGCCATGTACGCATCAAAGCCTCGGTGCAGGAAAGCGAGCGCGACATGCTCGAGCTGGAAGTGCGCGACAGCGGGATCGGCATTCACGATGACGACTTGCGACGGTTGTTCACCCCCTTCGTACAGGTCGACCCACAGAGCGAAAGCGCCCGTGCCGGCACTGGGCTGGGCCTGGCGATCTGTCGCACCCTGTGCGAAATGATGGGCGGCCAACTGGCGATCAAGAGCCTGCAGGGCGTGGGTACCCAGGTACGACTGCTGATGCCGCTGCAGCGCGTGGCACCGCCCCCGGACAGCGTCGTGCGGCCCCCGCACATAGAGGCACCCGACACGCGGCTCAGGGTTCTTGTCATCGACGACCATCCCGCCAACCTGCAGTTGATGGCCCAGCAACTGACCTACCTGGGGCTCTGGCATGACAGCGCCCGCGACGGTCAGGAAGGGCTGGAAAAATGGCGGCACACAGACTTCGACGTGCTGATCCTGGACTGCAATATGCCGCGCATGAATGGCTACCAACTGGCAGAAGTCCTGCGCAGTGAAGAACGTCAACGGGGCAAGACGCCTTGCACCATTCTCGGCTACACCGCCAACGCCCAACCGGAAGTGCGCCAGCGTTGCCTGAACGCCGGCATGGACGACTGCCTGCTCAAGCCCATCAGCCTGCAAACCCTCGGCTTGCATCTGGCCAGCGTGAGCCCCTCGCAACGGCGGCAATCACAAGAACCTTTCGACCTCGACGCACTGGCGAAGATCGTCGGTGACCGCTGCGAGGACCGGGCAAGAATGCTGGCTACACTGCAACTGAGTCTCGAGCAGGACCTCACTCTACTGATGGCCCTGGACCCCGAGCACGACGCACAAGCCATCGTCGACCAGGCGCACAAGATTCTTGGCGTGGCACGCATGTTGGACGCAAAGGGATTGATGGAGGCTTGCCAGGCGCTGGAAACAGAGGGTATGTCGTCGACGCAACTGAAACTGCGTCGCCAGGCACTGGCGCGGCAGATGCGCCGCATAGAGAAGGCCTTGGCCGGTCAGCGTTGCCGACCAGCCAAGGCACAGTGACGCGGGATCAGGAAGCCGAGTTGATCGGCTTGTCCGGATACCAGGCATCCAGCAGCGGGCTGACTTCGATCTTGGTGAGTTCGCTGCGGCCTTTGAGCCACGCCTCGACAGTGGCGCGCTGCTCTTCGCTGACCGAGCCACGCTTGGCCAGGCAGACCAGGCCGAAGTCATCACCACCGACATAGTCCAGGCCGTTGGCGTCCATGGCTTCTGCCAGGAAAGCGTCGAGGAAGGCATCGATGGCTTCGTCGGACAGGTCTTCCTTGAAGTCCAGGTTCAGTTCGAAACCCAATTCCTGGAATTCATCCACGCACAGCTTCTTGCGCAGACGACGGGAACGGTTGGTAGCCATTGAAACAATCCTCTTGAGTAATTACGCGCGGCACTTTACCAGTTTCCGCGCCAGAGCGGCGCTTTTGTGTCGAACCTGCCCACAAACAGCACGCTTGGGGCATAATGCGCACTATATTTCGCCAAGGGGCCATCATCTCTTACAGCCCCGTCGTCCCTTTCCCTCGCCCGCAGGGTTACAGCACTCATGATCAAGACGCTTCGCCCACTGCTTTTCGCCGGCCTGCTCCTTCCCATCGCCTTGCCCAGCCAGGCTGCCGCCGTCAACACCAGCTTGCCACCGAAGGTGCAGCAGGCACTCAAGACCAACAAGCTGCAGGACAATGCCCTGTCGCTGGTGATGCTGCCACTCGATGGACCGGGCACGCCGACCATCTTCAATGCCGATGTCTCGGTCAACCCGGCCTCGACCATGAAGCTGGTGACCACCTACGCCGCTCTCGAATTGCTCGGCCCGACCTTTCAGTGGAAGACCGAGTTCTACACCGATGGCACCCTGAACAACGGCGTGCTCAACGGTAACCTCTACCTCAAGGGTGGCGGCGATCCGAAACTGAACATGGAAAAGCTCTGGTTGCTGATGCGTGACCTGCGTGCCAACGGTGTGCGCACCGTCACCGGGGACCTGGTACTGGACCGCAGCCATTTCGTGCAACCCACCCTGCCGCATTTCGACGACGATGGTGGTGACGTCAACAAGCCCTTCCTGGTCAAGCCGGACTCGCTGCTGGTCAACCTCAAGGCCCTGCGCTTCGTGGCCCGCAACGATGGCGGCAAGGTCGTGGTTTCGGTCGAGCCGCCCATCGCCAGCATCCGCATCGACAATCAGGTCAAGGCCGTGGCCTCGAAGCAATGCACCGGCGATGTACGCTACAACCCCGTGGTTCAGCCCGATGGCGTGAGCGTCACGGTCAGTGGCCAGCTCGGCGACGGCTGCAACTCGCAAACTTATCTGGCCCTGCTCGACCACCCCGCCTATGCGGCCGGTGCGGTCAGAGCGATCTGGAACGAGCTCGGCGGCAGCATCCAGGGCCGTGACCGCATCGAAAACGTGCCCAAGAGCGCACGCCTGCTGGCCCGGGCCTTCTCGCCAGACCTGGTCGAGGTGATCCGCGATATCAACAAATACAGCAACAACACCATGGCCCAGCAACTGTTCCTCAGCCTGGGCGCGCAATTTCGCACCGATGCCGACGGCGACGATGCCCGCGCGGCACAGCGTGTCGTGCGCCAGTGGCTGGCCAAGAAAGGCATCACCGCACCGCACCTCGTGATGGAAAACGGCTCTGGTCTGTCACGCGCCGAACGTGTCAGCACACGTGAAATGGCGGCTTTGCTGCAAGCCGCGTGGAAGAGCCCCTATGCGGCCGAATTCATCAGCTCGATGCCATTGGTGGGCATGGATGGCACCATGCGCAAGCGCCTGAAGCGCACCGCCATGACCGGCGAGGCGCACATCAAGACCGGCACCCTCAATACCGTACGCGCGATCGCAGGCTTCAGTCGCGACAGCAACGGTCATACCTGGGCCGTGTCGGCGATTCTCAATGATCCAAAGCCGTGGGGCGCCTCCCAGGTACTGGATCAGGTGTTGCTGGAGCTCTACCGCCAGCCCAAGGTCGGCACCGGGACTGTCGGCGTAGTGCCCTGACAGAAACGGACAAACCGGGGCTGTCACGCAGCCCCGACCACCTCAAGGCAACTCCGCCTCCACGCGATCGCGTCCGGCCTGCTTGGCCGCATAGACCCCCGCATCCGCTCGCAGCAACAAGGCATCGGCCCCTTCACCGACACGCCATCCCGCTACGCCGAAACTGGCCGTCACTCTGCCGACCCCTTCGACCGGCACACCGCGTACCCCCTGCCACAGCTCCAATGCAAGCTTGCGGGCCTGCTCGGCATTGCTGCCCGGGCAAAGCACCATGAACTCCTCGCCTCCCAGCCGGCAGAACACATCGGTCCGCCGCAAGCGATGGCCAATCCGCTGGCAAAGGCTGCGCAACACGCGATCGCCGACAGCATGGCCAAACTGGTCGTTGATGCATTTGAAGTGGTCGATATCGAGCATGATCACTGCCAGGTCCAGATCATCACGCTGGGCCCGCTCCAGCTCGACCTTGAGTCGCTCCTGGAAGTAACGCCGATTGTGGATGCCGGTAAGGACATCAGTCACCGACAATGCACGCAATTCCTCCTCCACCCGCTTGAGATCGGAGATGTCCGTCAGATAGCCATGCCAAAGGGTACAGCCCTCCTCCCCGATCTCCGGCGTTGCCTCCCCCCGCACCCAACGCAGACCGGCGCGGGGCAGGCAGACGCGGTACTCCTCGCGCCAGGGCGTCATACGCTCGGCCGACTGGCGCACCGAACGGCGCACCCGATCAAGATCGTCCGGATGAATGCGCTCGAACACCGTCGATGCGTCTTGGCGCAGCAGCTGCAGATCCACTTCATAAATGTCCAGCAGCCCGGCGCTGGCGTAGGGAAAACACGAATGGCCGTCGGCATCCAGACGATATTGGTAGATGCCGCCCGGGACCTCGGCACTGAGCTTCTCCAGCAGCCGATCACGGGCGGCCAACGCTTCATGAACACGACGACGCTCGGTGACATCGATGCAAATGGCCAGGTAACCCACCCACAAGCCTTGCTCGTCGAGCACCGCCGTCACCAGCATGTTGGCCAGCAAATGACTGCCGTCCTTGCGCACCAGGGTCCACTCCCCGGGCTCCCCTGCACCCTCCTGCACGGTTTCGGCGAACATCGCCTGACCTGCCGTGATCTCGCGCCCATAGCGCAGACTCAAGGCATGGGCACGCTGGCGCAGTTCGTCGGGCTGGACCAGATCCTCCAGCGCCAGGTGACCGAGCGCTTCGTCGGCCGAGTACCCCAGCATGCGCTGGGCTCCTGCATTGAAGGTGCTGATAACGCCCCGCAGGCTGGTGGCAATGATTGCTACCTGGGTCGCGGCATCCAGCACGCTGCGTAGCTGGTTGTGAGTCTCACGCAGCGACTGCTCGCTCACGCGCAGTGCCGCCGTGCGCTGCTCTACCAGGGTCAAAGCACGCTGACGCTGGCTGAACAGGCTGTAGAGCAAGGCGCTGAGCAACAGGCTCAACAAACCACCGAGCAGCGTCACGGTGAACACCGCCGAGGAACGGTTGGCCTGGAGGAAGGCTTCGCTGGGGCGAATATCGAGCTGATAGTGATGGTCGGCCAGATGCAGCAACTGGCTGCTGGTCAAAGGCAATGGCGCGCCAAGGTTGCCCGAATCGTACAACGTCTCATGGCCCTGGCTGCCCGACAGATCGAGGATACGTACCACCAGGTTATCGTCCGACGCGGTCGGCAGCCCCTCGCCAATCAGCTGACGCATGCTCAACAAGGCCATGACATAACCGGCAGGCGGCCCGCTCGGCGCCGACGCGGTGAACACCGGTGCGACGATCAGCAGGCCACGGGTGTAGGCCGGCTCGACATCGATCATGTCCAGTGGGGAGGAGACCGCCAGGCTGCCGGGCGTGGTGGCGCGATCCAGCGCATCCTGGCGCTGAGGCTGGCTACGCAGGTCGAGCCCGTAAGGCTGGTCGTGCTGATGGGTGGCCTGGGTGTAGAGCACCGGGTAATAGAAGGCCCGTGACGGCGATGCCTGCCAAAGGCCTTGGGCATCGAAATCACGAATCTGATAGGGGCGCCCCAGCCAGGTGCTGGCGCGGCGCTCGAAGGCATCGCGCTCGTCGGCTTCGACCCGCGGCGCCCAGGAATATGCCTGGGTACGGTGCAACAAGGGGCGGGCGTAACCGTCGAACTCCTCGGGGAGAATGTCACTGGAATAGGTGAAGAAGCGCCGCAGACCGTCCAGGCGCTGTTCCTGATCCTCGAAGCGTTCGGCGATACGGCTGTAGCGCTCACTGGCCAGCAGTTCGAAGCGCTGACGCAACTGCTGCTTGTAGAAGGCGTGGGCGGCGAAGGCCAGCGCAGCAGTGAGCAACCCGCCGGCCACCAGCGCGAACAGCGCAACGGCCCAGGCCGAGAGCGCCTCGCTGATCAGGCCGAACATCTTCGCACGCACCCTCGACATAGAGCATTCTCACCACGTCAGCGTCCTGCGAATTGTTCGGCCCTGAGCTGATTTATAGCCATTAGCCATCAGCCCTGCAATGCACTTCTTCTCTTCAGCGTAGCTGCAGGCGCCAGGCGCGGTGGATGCGGTTATTGCGGGCAAAGTCCGGATCCAGGGTCTGTGCGCTGATCTCTTCCACCGCATAGCGCTCAAGCAGGTGCTCGTCGAGCTGGAACTTGCGGAAGTTGTTGGAGAAGTACAACACGCCCCCCGGCGCCAGACGCGCCATCGCCAGGTCGAGCAGACGCACGTGGTCACGCTGCACGTCGAACACCCCCTCCATGCGCTTGGAGTTGGAGAAGGTCGGTGGGTCGATGAAGATCAGGTCGTAGCTGTCCTGGGCATTCTCCAGCCAGGCCATCACATCGCTCTGTTCCAGGCGGTTGCGCTCGGAGAAGCCATTGAGCGACAGGTTGCGCCGCGCCCAATCCAGGTAGGTTTTCGACAGGTCGACGCTGGTGGTACTGCGCGCACTACCCTTGGCCGCATGCACGGTGGCGGTAGCGGTGTAGCAGAAGAGGTTGAGGAAGCGCTTGCCCGATGCTTCGCGCTGGATACGCAGACGAATCGGACGGTGATCAAGGAACAGGCCGGTGTCCAGGTAGTCGGTCAGGTTGACCAGCAGCTTGACGCCGCCTTCGCTGACTTCCTGGAAGCGCCCTTCCGTGGCCTGACGCTCATACTGGCGTGTACCGCCCTGACGCTCGCGGCGCTTGAGCACCACGCGCTGAGGATCGACACCCAGAGCCTGGGGAATCGCCGCCAAGGCATCGAGCAGGCGCGCCTGGGCCTTGTCCGGGTCGACCGAACGCGGCGCCGCGTACTCCTGAACGTGCACCCAATCATGATACAGGTCGACCGCCAGGGCATATTCGGGCATGTCGGCATCGTACAGACGGTAGCAGTCGACCTGCTCGCGGCGGGCCCACTTGCCCAGCTGCTTCAGATTCTTCTGCAAGCGGTTGGCGAACATCTGCGCGCCTTCGGAAAGGCGTGCCGGTTCATGGGCCACGGCCGGTGCCGCACGCGAGTCGCCGGCCTGATCATCGGTCGGGCGACGCTCACCCGTCACGAACTGGTCGGGCTGGACCTTGAACAGCAACAGCTTGCACGGCAGCGCACCGTTCCAGAACGCATACTGCTTGTGGCTGCGGATGCCCATGCGCTTGCCCAATTCGGGTGCGCCGGTGAACACCGCCGCTTCCCAGCCCATGCAGGCCTGGCGCAGGCGCTCGCCGAGGTTCTGGTAGAGGTAGAGCAGGCTCGCCTCGTCCCCCAGACGCTCGCCATAGGGCGGGTTGCTGATGACCAGGCCTTTCTGGTTCTGGTCCGGGCGCGGCTCGAAGCTGGCGACTTCGCCCTGGTAGATCTTCACCCAGTCACCCAGGCCTGCGCGCTCGACGTTGTTGCGTCCGGGCTGAATCAACCGCGGATCGGCCTCGTAGCCGCGAATCCACAAAGGTGGCTTGGCCAGGCCCGCCTGGGCACGGGCCTGGGCCTCGTCATGCACCTTGCGCCACAGCGCTGGGACATGGCCCTGCCAGGCACTGAAGCCCCAACGCTCGCGCTTGAGGTTCGGTGCAATATCGGCGGCAATCATCGCAGCTTCGACGAGGAAGGTCCCGACACCGCACATGGGGTCGGCCAGCGCGCCGCCCTCGGCGGCAATACGCGGCCAACCGGCGCGGATCAACACCGCGGCAGCCAGGTTTTCCTTGAGCGGTGCAGCACCCTGCTGCAGGCGATAGCCGCGTTGGTGCAGGCTGTGGCCGGAAAGGTCGATGGACAGGATGGCTTCACCGCGGTCCAGGCGCAGGTGTACACGCAGGTCAGGGTCGATCTTGTCCACGGATGGGCGCTGGCCTTCACGGTTGCGCAGCTTGTCGACAATGGCGTCCTTGACCTTGAGCGCACCGAAGTGGGTGTTGTCGATGCCCGATCCATGGCCACTGAACTCCACCGCCAGGGTGCCGTCGGCGGCCAGGTGGTCCTGCCAGTCGACACCGTGCACGCCATCATAGAGGTCGTCGGCGTTTTTCATGGCGAAGCGCTTGACCACCAACAGCACGCGGTTGGCCAGGCGCGACCAGAGGCACAGCCGGTAGGCAGTTTCCATGTCGGCCGCGCCGCGGATCGCCGAGGTGTGCTCGCGCACGTCGGCCAGGCCCAGGCCGCGGGCTTCTTCCGCAAGCAGCCCTTCCAGGCCTTTGGGGCAGGTGAGATAGAGTTCGAGTGAGTCCGACATGTAGATTCCAGAGCCTCTGGGCTGTGTGCTGGCAACGCGACGCATCGCTGTTGCCTGAGTTTGCCGGATACCCTTCCAGCAGGTATCCGGGTGGCGTGCCGATCATTCGGCAAACCGGGCCACCCGATCGACATCCAGCGCCGGCTGGCGCAAGGTGGTTTGATCGTCGGGCAGTGTGAAAATTTCGTCTAACGAAGGCATCGATGTGACCCTTCGTCGCATTACCAGATGTTGCGTCAGTTCGATGGCGCCAATGGCCAAATGATTTCAATCATCGGCAAACCCTCATCATAGCGGGACAAAACCTAAACAAGGTTGAGTCGCATTTATTTACTTATCCCCTCACCCCTGGAAAGGTTACGTCCTTATGACAAATTGATCATTCACACTGTGACCCGCATTGGTTAGAACTGACCTCAGGCCGCTTCGCAACGAGGCGGCACTTTCAGCTCGCCACGCCGGCAGCGAGCGCAAAACCGGCAGAAAGATTCTGCCCGGCCTCGGAGAGGCCGACGGGACATTACAGTCAACAAGTGAGGGCAACACCCTATGAGAAGACTTAAGCGTGATCCGTTGGAAAGAGCATATTCACGTGGCTACCAATACGGGGTAACCGGCAAATCCCGCGAACTTTGCCCCTTCAATCTGCCATCCGTTCGCCAGGCATGGATCAACGGTTGGCGTGAAGGTCGCGGCGACAACTGGGACGGCATGACCGGCACCGCTGGCATCCAGAGACTCAACGAAAATCACGCCGTTGGCTGAACGAGGACACTGAATTCGAGTCACCATGCACGCCCCATCCGGGCGGCGGGCTGCGGCCCAGGGGCCCCTTGAAGGGGCCCTTTTTATTGGGCCGCGTCTTTGTTAGCGGGGCAGCGCCGCAATTGCATCCACCGCTTCGCGAATCAGTGCAGGGCCCTTGTAGATGAAGCCCGAATAGATCTGCACCAGGCTCGCACCGGCTGCGATTTTCTCGGCGGCATGGCGACCTTCGGTGATTCCGCCCGCAGCGATGATCGGCAACTTGCCGCCCAGTTCAGCAGCCAGCACCTTGACGATGTGAGTGCTCTTCTCCAGCACCGGCGCCCCGGAAAGCCCACCCGCCTCGCCCCCGAACGGCAGCCCTTCGACCCCTTCGCGACCCAAAGTGGTATTGGTCGCGATTACCGCATCCATGCCCGACTCGACCAGGGCTGCCGCCACCAGCGCGGTTTCCTCATCGCTCATGTCCGGTGCGATCTTGATCGCCAGCGGCACGCGTTTGCCGTGCTCGCTCGCCAGCTGTTCACGACGCTCGGCCAGCGCGTCGAGCAGTTGCTTGAGCGAATCACCGAATTGCAGGCTGCGCAGGCCGGGAGTGTTGGGCGAGCTGACGTTGACCGTGATGTAGCTGGCCTGGGTGTAGACTTTTTCGAGGCAGATCAGGTAGTCGTCCTGGGCACGCTCGACTGGCGTGTCGAAATTCTTGCCGATGTTGATGCCCAGCACGCCGTCATAACGCGCCGCGCGCACCCGTTCCAGCAGGTGATCCACACCCAGGTTGTTGAAGCCCATGCGGTTGATGATCGCAGTCGCTTCCGGCAGGCGGAACAACCGTGGCTTCGGATTGCCAGGCTGTGGCCGCGGGGTGACAGTGCCGATCTCGACGAAGCCGAAGCCGAGCTGGGCGAAGCCATCGATGGCCGCGCCGTTCTTGTCCAGGCCTGCGGCAAGGCCCACGGGGTTGGCGAAGTTCAAGCCCATGACGGTCACCGGCACCGAGGCCGGGCGCTTGCACAGCAGGCCATTGAGGCCAAGGCGGCCACCGGCGCCGATGAGGTCGAGCGACAGGTCGTGGGAGGTTTCCGGGGAGAGCTTGAACAGCAGCTGGCGGGCCAGGGTATACATGGGCAGGCAGGACTCGGGGATGAGTGAGGGATGCGATTATAGCCAGCGCGCCGTCCGCGCGACAGGGCCTTGGCACATGGGTTGCTTCGAAGCGCTGGCAACCCGATCGGTACGGGTGAGGATATTTCGTGAACACAGCCCCTCCGACAACACCCTTGGCCTGGGTCAACGGCAGCGATGCCCCCGAGAAACCCAGCCTGAACATCGGTTTCATGGCCCTGACCGACTGCGCCTCGGTGGTGGTCGCGGCCACGCAGGGCTTCGCCCAGCTCCAGGGTCTGACCCTCAATCTTCAGCGTCAGGCCTCCTGGGCCGGGACCCGAGACAAACTCGCCAGCGGCGAACTGGATGCTGCCCACTGCCTGTACGGGCTGGTCTACGCCATGCACCTGGGCATGGGCGGTGCCGTGGCCAACGATATGGCGGTGCTCATGGGCCTGAACCAGAATGCCCAGGCCATCAACCTTTCCCCGGAACTGCAGCGCAAGGGCGTGACCAGCCCTGAAGCACTGGCACGGCTGGTGCACCAGCGTGGCGCACGCCTGACCTTCGCCCAGACGTTTCCCACCGGCACCCACGCCATGTGGCTGTACTACTGGCTGGCCAGCCAGGGCATCCACCCGCTGCACGATGTCGACAGCGTGGTGGTGCCACCGGCACAGATGGTCGCGCACCTGCAGGCCGGGCGCATTGATGGCTTCTGTGCCGGCGAGCCCTGGTCGGCAGACGCCGTGGGGCAGAACCAGGGTTTCACCCTGGCAACCAGTCAATCGATCTGGCCGGACCATCCAGAAAAGGTCCTGGCGAGCACCCGCGCTTTCGTCGAGCACTACCCCAACAGCGCCCGCGCGCTGGTCAAGGCGATACTCGCCGCCAGCCGTTTCATCGAGCAAAGCCCGGAAAATCGCCGAGGCACGGCGCAACTGCTCAGCGGCAGGGCCTACCTGGATACGCCAGCCAGCAACATCGAACCGCGCCTGCTGGGCGACTACCACGACGGACTGGGCAACCGCTGGCAGGATCGTCACGCCCTGCGCGTGCATGACCAAGGTCGGGCGAACCTGCCCTATCTGTCCGACGGCATGTGGTTCATGACCCAGTTCCGACGCTGGGGCCTGCTGCGCGAGGATCCGGACTACCTGGCGGTGGCCACTCGTGTGCAGCAACTGGCGCTGTACCGTGAAGCAGCCCAGGCCGTGGGCGTGCCCTGCGCAGATGAACCGATGCGCAGCAGCCTGCTGATCGACGGCATCCGCTGGGACGGCAGCGACCCCCATGCCTATGCCCGCAGTTTCCGCCTGCACGCCCTGGATGACGCCCCGCACATGCGGGTTGGTTCGTGAAGGTGGCCACCATGCTGCGTATTCTGCTGATCGATGATACCGAGAAGAAGGTCGGTCGCCTCAAGGCTGCTCTGATCGAAACTGGCTTCGATGTGATCGAGGCGCCGGGGCTGACCATCGACCTGCCCACCTGCGTCGAAACGGTGCGCCCGGATGTCGTGCTGATCGATACCGAGTCACCGGGTCGCGATGTGATGGAACAGGTGGTGCTGGTCAGTCGCGACCAGCCACGGCCCATCGTGCTGTTCACCGACGAACATGATCCGGGGGTGATGCGCCAGGCGATCCAGGCCGGCGTCAGCGCCTACATCGTCGAAGGCATCCATGCAGCGCGCCTGCAGCCGATCCTCGACGTGGCCATGGCCCGCTTCGAGAGCGACCAGGCGCTCAAGGCGCAGCTGCTGGCTCGCGACCAGCAGTTGGCCGAACGCAAGCGCATCGAACAGGCCAAGGGCCTGCTGATGAAGATGAAGGACTGCAATGAAGAGCAGGCCTACACCCTGATGCGTCGCCAGGCCATGAGCCGTCAGCAGAAGCTGATTCAGGTGGCCGAGCAGATCATCGCCATGTCCGAGATGCTTGGCTGAGTCGATGTTGGCCCGGCTCTTGCTCAGCCAATAGCTCAGGTAGCCAACGGCGGTTGCCACATCATCCCGACAAAGACGTCGCTCTCCCCTCCACGCTGATGGACCGGGTAGCGACGTCTTTTTCATTTGCGCCCTGCGCAGGCAGGGCATGACAACCGTTGCAAGCCGCGCGAGGTGTTCAATGAATACGAGCTTCTGGAAATCCGGGCATGTGCCTACGCTGTTTGCCGCCTTCCTCTACTTCGACCTGAGCTTCATGGTCTGGTACCTGCTCGGTCCCTTGGCAGTGCAGATCTCCGCCGACCTGCAGCTGACTGCCCAGCAACGGGGCCTGATGGTCGCAACACCGATCCTGGCCGGTGCCATATTGCGCTTTATCATGGGCATGCTGGTCGACCGACTGTCTCCCAAGACTGCCGGGCTGATCGGCCAGGTCGTGGTGATCGTCGCCCTGGCCTGTGCCTGGTTCATGGGCATTCACAGTTACGAACAGGCGCTGCTGCTGGGCGTGTTCCTCGGCGTTGCAGGTGCCTCGTTCGCCGTGTCGCTGCCGTTGGCGTCGCAGTGGTATCCACCTCAGCACCAGGGCAAGGCCATGGGCATCGCTGGTGCGGGTAATTCCGGAACGGTGTTCGCAGCCCTGCTCGCCCCAGTGCTGGCCGCAGGTTTCGGCTGGAACAACGTGTTCGGTTTCGCCGTCATCCCGCTGGTGATCACTCTCGTGGCCTTTGCCCTGCTGGCACGCAACGCCCCACAGCGCCCCAAGCCCAAGGCGATGGCAGACTATTTCAAGGCACTGGGCGATCGAGACAGCTGGTGGTTCATGTTCTTCTACAGCGTCACCTTCGGTGGCTTCATCGGCCTGGCCAGCGCCCTGCCGGGCTACTTCAGCGACCAGTATGGCCTGAGCCCGATCACCGCCGGCTACTACACGGCGGCCTGCGTATTCGCCGGCAGCCTCATGCGCCCGCTGGGCGGGGCCCTCGCCGACCGTTTCGGTGGCATCCGCACCTTGCTCGGGATGTACAGTGTGGCGGCGGTGTGCATCGCCGCGGTCGGCTTCAACCTGTCCAGCGCCGCGGCAGCCCTGGCCCTGTTCGTCAGCGCCATGCTTGGCCTGGGCGCTGGCAACGGTGCGGTGTTCCAATTGGTGCCGCAACGCTTCCGCCAGGAAATCGGGGTCATGACCGGCCTGATCGGCATGGCCGGTGGTATCGGCGGCTTCCTGCTGGCGGCAGGCCTGGGTGCAATCAAGCAGCACAGCGGCGACTATCAGCTTGGCCTGTGGCTGTTCGCCAGCCTGGGGTTGCTCGCCTGGTTCGGCCTGTATGGGGTCAAGCGTCGCTGGCGCACCACCTGGGGTTCGGCTGCCGTAACGGCGGCGCGGGTCTGACCGCATGAGCTTGCAACTGGCGTTCGCCCAGGCCAGCGCCACCGGCCCGCGCCCGGAAAACCAGGATGCCCTGCGCCTGGTCACCCCGGCCGCAGAGCTGGCCGCCAGCAAGGGCTACCTGTTCGCCCTCGCCGACGGTGTCAGCCAGTGCGCCGATGGTGGCCTGGCCGCCAGGGCCAGCCTGCAGGCCTTGGCACTGGACTACTATTCCACCCCCGCCACCTGGGGGGTGGCCCAGGCCTTGGATCGGCTGCTGCTGGCGCAGAACCGCTGGCTGCGTGCCCAGGGCAACGGTCAACCGCTGATGACCACGCTGACCGCCCTGGTGCTGCGCGGCAAGCGGTTCACCCTCGCCCATGTCGGCGACTGCCGCGCCTACCACTGGCACGACGGTCGCCTGTCGTGCCTGAGCGATGACCATGTCTGGGACCAGCCAGGGATGCATCATGTGCTCAAGCGCGCCTTGGGTCTGGACCAACACCTGCTGGTCGATTACCGGGAGGGTGAACTGCAGCCAGGCGAGTGCTTCGTGCTGCTCAGCGATGGTGTCTGGTCAAGCCTGAGCGATCAGCAGATCCTGTCGATCCTGCGTGAGCAGCCTGACTTGCAGGTGGCCGCCGATACCCTGGTCGCCACCGCGCACCTGTGTGGCAGCCAGGACAACGCCAGCGCATTGCTGGTCAGGGTCGAACAACCGGGCTCCGCGAATCTGGGCGACACCCTTGCGCAGTTGCAGGAATGGCCGATACCAACCGCCCTGCGTACGGGCCAGCGCATCGATGGCTGGTGTGTTGAGGGGCTGCTCGCCCAGAGCCGACAATCCTTGCTCTACCAGGTCAAGGATGCCCAGGGCCAGACATGGTTGCTCAAGACCCTCCCACCGGCCCGCGAAACCGATCAAGGCGCCGCCCAGCGGCTGCTGCTCGAAGAATGGTTTCTGCGCCGGGTTGCTGGCCGACACTTCCCCGAGGTGAATGCCGCCAGCCAGCGCCAGCACCTGTACTACCTCATGCGCCAATATCCCGGTCAGACGCTTGCCAGCCTGTTCGCCGAGCATGGGCCCTTGCCACTACCACAATGGCTGGAACTGACGCGCCAGTTGCTGCAGGCGGTGGGCGTGCTGCACCGGCGCAACCTGCTGCACCGCGATATCAAGCCGGAAAACCTGCACCTGGGTGAAGATGGTCAACTGCGCCTGCTGGATTTCGGCCTGGCGTATTGCCCAGGGCTGTCAGAGGATCAACCGCACGATCTGCCCGGCACACCTTCGTTCATTGCCCCGGAAGCCTTCGATGGTGAGCCGCCGACACCCCGTCAGGATCTCTATGCCGTTGGCGTGACCCTGTACTACCTGCTGACCGGGCACTATCCGTACGGCGAAGTCGAGGCGTTCCAGCGCCCACGCTTCGCAGCGCCAGTCAATGCTGCGCGCTATCGTCCCGACCTGCCGGAATGGTTGCAGCGCAGCCTGGAAAAAGCTGTCTCGGTGGACCCTGCACAACGTTTCGAAACTGCCGAACAATGGCTGCTGCTGCTCGAACGCGGTGACCGCCAGGAGTTGGCCATGCGCCCTCGCCCCCTGCTGGAGCGCGAGCCGCTGAAGGTCTGGCGAACCTTGGCGCTGTTGTCGATGGTGTTGAACCTGGTGCTGCTGTACATCCTGCTTAAAAGGTAAGCCTGAGCGAACCTCTTCGCGGGCAAGCCCGCTCCCACAGATGCACGCCCGTGCGGCACACCCAAATCCCAGGCAAAGAAAAACCCGGCCGAGGCCGGGTTTTTCGTGAAGCTTCAAACCAATTACTTGGCCTGAGCTTCTACCTGAGCTTCTACGCGACGGTTAACGGCGCGGCCAGCTTCGGTGGCGTTGTCAGCAACTGGACGGGTCTCACCGTAGCCAACCGAGTCAACACGGTTGGATTCGATGCCGTACTGCTGGGTCAGAACCTGCTTGACAGCATTGGCACGACGCTCGGACAGCTTCTGGTTGTAAGCGTCTGGACCTACGGAGTCAGTGTGACCTTCAACCACGGTGGTGGTTTGTGGGTACTGCTTCATGAAGTCAGCCAGGTTCTTGATGTCGCCGTAGCTGTTAGGCTTGACGACCGACTTGTCGAAGTCGAACTTCACGTCCAGCTCAACGCGGACGTTTTCAGCGGCAGCCGGGCAGCCGTCGGCGTCAACGGTAACGTTGGCCGGGGTGTCAGGGCACTTGTCGACGTTGTCGCAGACGCCGTCGTTGTCGCTGTCGGTGCAGACTTCGGCAACCGGAGCAGGAGCAGGAGCTGCGGACTGCTTCGGGCTACCGCCGAAGTTCAGGCCAACGCCGACGCTCGGTGCCCACTCGGTGTCACCTTTGTCGATGTTGTATTGGGCTTCAACGCCGGCACGGGCGTAGAACATGTCGGTGATGTACCACTTGGCACCAGCGCCCAGGTTGGCGAAGGTGGAGTGGTCACGACCGCCACGGCCGGTCTGGCCCAGCGACTGGTGGGAGAAACCAGCCGAAACGTACGGACGGATAGCGTCGTACGGGTTGTTGAAGTGGTAAACGGCATCCAGGGCGGTGTTCGAGCCCTTGATGTTCTTGCCGTCGTCGCCACGAGCGTTGTGAACTTCGTCGTAGCCCAGACGCAGTTCAACGTCGTCGGTCAGGAAGTAACCGATCGAGCCGCCGAACAGGTTGCCGTCGTTCTTGAAGTCGCGCTGGCTGTCGAAGAACTCCTTCTTGTAGAAGATCTCGGTTTCGACGGCGCCTTGGCCTTGTGCCATAGCGCCAATCGAGGTGGCGGCTACGAGCGAACCAATGGCCAAGCCCAAGGTATTTTTCAATTTCATCCGTTAAATCCCCATCTGGTGATAGTTAAGCAGCCCCACCAAAATCCGGGGGGACAACTCGACGGCAAGTCTAGCAGACCTTGCCGATTCGTTTGAGCCATTTGCATAAGACTAAGTTTCAGCCGAGTCCGCAAATTTCTCACGAAGCTTGTCGAGCGCACGCTTGTAACGCATTTTCGTGGCGCTCAGGCCCATGTGCATGATGTCGGCGATCTCCTGAAACTCCAGCTCTGCGACAAAACGTAGCACCAGAATCTCCCGGTCGATCGGGTTCACATACACCAGCCATTTATCCAGCCCGCCTTTTTCTTCAGGTTTCGGAGCCTTGTCCTCGGACGCCTCTTCGACGGGGTCCAGGCTCAGGGCATCCATCAACCTTCTCTTGCGACGCTCCTTGCGGTACTGGGTGATACATTCGTTGTAGGTGATGCTGTAGAGCCAGGTCTTGAACTTCGATTTGCCCTCGAAATTCTTCAGGCCGTACAACACTTTCAGCATGACCTCCTGACAGACATCGTCAGCATCCCGATCGTTCCCCAGATAACGTGCACAGACGTTGAACAGGGTCCGCTGGTAGCGCCGCATGAGTTCCTCATAGGCGCGGGTAACATGAAACAGCTCCTCATGCGAACGCGCCACCAACTCCTCGTCGGTGAGCTCGCGGGGGTCGTAACGCATGGGCGGCGAATAGACTTTATTCAAAACGGATCTGGCCGACAGTCAGGTCAATGTCGCCGCTCAGCCCTTGGGCCGATTTTTGCGGCGGCATACATTAACAGCTTTGTGCGGTTAGCGGCTATTGACGCGCTGCTCGAGCAGCACCCGATTGGACAGCGACACCAACTCGCCATCATCGGTCAGCAGCGTCGTCTTGACCGTCCCGATCTCTTCGATATGCCCTTCGACCTCTCCAATCCGCACCTGCTGGCCAACCTGATACAACTCGCGCACGTAGATCCCGGCAAGGATCTGTCCGGCGATTTCCCGGCTGCCCAGGCCCATTGCCAGGGCCACGGCCAGACCAACGGTAATCAATCCGATGACGATCACATGGTTGAGCAGGTCGGTCTTGACCTCAAGCTGGCTGATCGCCACCGAGATCGCGATGATGATGACCAGCCCCTGGGCAATGCGCCCGACGCCCGCTGCGTATTCCAGGCCGATGCCTTCGGCAGCGCCGCGCACCAGGCCGTTGACCAGTTGCGCCAGCAGTACACCGGCCAGCAATACCAGCGCCGCACCAAATACTTTGGGCAGGTAGAGGGCAAGCATGTCGAGGGTGGCGGAAACCCGCTCCAGGCCCAGCGATTCGGCGGCGGAAACGAGGAAGATCAGCAGGATGAACCAGTAGACGATCTTGCCGATCAAGGTCGAAATCGGCACCTGGATACCGACTCGGCCGAGCATCTTGGTCAGCCCGGTCCCGCTCATCAGGCGGTCGAGACCGAACTTGGCGAGCAGCTTGGACAGCAGTGTGTCGAGCAGCTTGGCCACCACGAAACCGAGCAGCACCACGACCAGCGCGCCGAACAGGTTGGGGATGAAGTTCGCCACCTTGGTCCAAAGGGCAGTCATGGCGGTGACCAGGCTCTGGGTCCAGAGATCGAGTTCCATATTCAATCGGCCTTATCAGCTTTCTGTCTGCCAGCGGCAGGGGTACGGCGCACCGGCGCGACATGCGCCGAGCCATTGTTGACAGCGATCAGCAGCGCCTGGCTCCAGCGGCCCAGCAGGCTGAACAGATCGCCCGCGCCAACCTGACGGTTGGCGGTTTTGAGCACGCGACCCAGGCAGGCATCGTCATCTCGGTCATGGCCGGACGGCGACGCCTTGAGCAGGTCGCGCAGGGATTCTTCAAACGGATCGTGCATGGGCACCTCGCGTGATGTCAGTCAAAGACGAGAGCTCTGGCCAACGGGTCACACAGCGATGTGGGACGAATGTTTCAAAATACATACGTGATCGTCGCTCAGACCCAGCGCAACTTGCGCAACAACCACCATTGCCCTGCGGCCAGCCCCAGCACCACCAGGCAGGCGAACAGGAAGCCGTAGGGGTTCTCGGCCCCTGGAATACCACCGACATTGATGCCGAGCAGGCCGGTGATGAAGCTCATCGGCAGGAAGATGCAGGTGATGATGCCGAAGCGGTACATGGTCCGGTTCATCCGCTCGCTGCGCCGCCGGTCCTCGCCTTCCAGCACCAGCGCAGCGCGCTCTCGGGCCAGTTCCAGCTCCTCGAGATAACGGATCAGGCTGTTGTTCAGCTCGTTCCAGTAATCGGCATCGGCGTCGGCGAACCAACTCCACTTGTTGCGCGAAAGCTGAGCATAGATGTCACGCTGCGGCGCCAGGAAGCGACGCAGGCCGGCGGCACGACGACGAATCTGCTGCAGGCTGCCCTGGGCCGGGCTATACCGTTCGTCGGATTCTACCTTTTCTTCCTCGAGATCGACCGCTTCGGACAGGTCGCTGACCAGTGCCTGGACCTTTTCGGTCAACAGTTCACCCATCAGCAGCAGCAATTCGGAGGCCGATTTCGGCCCCCTGCCCTCATCCAGTTGCTGCAAGACTTCATCGCTCGCGCGCAAAGGCCGCAGCCGCAACGAAATGACGCGCTGCGCTTCGGCGAAGATGCGCACCGAGACCATGTCTTCCGGCTCTGCGCCAGGGTTGAGATTGACCCCGCGCAGAAACAGCAGCAACTGCTCGTTGGCCAACGCCAGCAGGCGTGGGCGAGTGTTCTCCTCGAGCAGCAGGTCGCAGGCAAACTCGCTCAGGCCGCTATCGTGCAGCAGCCAGGTGCGGGTTTGCGGATGACTGCGGTCCCAGTGCAACCACAGGCTCTCTTGCGCCTGCAATTGCAGGTTGTCCAACTCGGTACGGGCAATGGCGCGCGCGCCTCCCTTGCCGTCGAGCACCAGGGCATGGACCAGCCCCCACTGCGCGTTGTCTTCCTCGAACATCAATGCTCCATCAGCGCGCGCGGCGCATCACTCCGGCATTTTCAGGGGGCTTGGCGAGACGATCACGCCATTGTTGTCGGCGTAGATGTATTCGCCGGGGCGAAAAGTGACGCCGGCAAAGCTGACCACGACGTCGAGGTCGCCAATGCCGCGCTTGTCGGTCTTCATCGGATGGCTGGCCAGGGCCTGCACGCCGACATCGGTCTGCACCAGCACATCCACGTCACGCACACAGCCGTAGATCACCAGGCCTTCCCAGCCATTCTTCGCCGCTTTTTCCGCGAGCATGTCGCCCAGCAGCGCCCGGCGCAGCGATCCGCCGCCATCGACCACCAGGACCTTGCCCTTGCCGTCGAGCTCGACCTGCTCCTTGACCAGGGAGTTGTCCTCGAAGCACTTGATGGTGACGATCTGGCCGCCGAAGGAATCGCGGCCGCCGAAATTGCTGAACATCGGCTCCAGCACCTGGACCAGGTCCGGGTAGGCGTCGCACAGGTCGGGCGTTACGTAATGCTGCATGAGAAGCTCCTGTCAGTCACAACGAAAGCGGGTATCGGGCAAGGCTACACCCTGAAGGCCGTTGCAGTCATCCGGGACCAGGCAGTCAGTTCGGCGCTACGACTTGCCCGCGAATGACCTGCTTACTCAATTGTGGCGGGCGGCGCCTGAACGTCGCTCAGCCAGCGCGCCACCAGCGGCCACACCTGCGTCTGCGCCGCCTTGCTCACCAGCATGTCGACATGCCCGAAGGCTTCGAAGCCCTCTTCACGGCCCAGGCGCAGGAACTGCTTGCGTTCATCGCCCCACTGCTCGAACAGTTTGCGACAGGCCCAAGCCGGATCCTGGAAATCCGCCGCACCCGCGACTGCCAGCAGCGGTACATCCATCTGCGCCAGCCCGGCCCACCAGTCTCGGTCCTTGACCCCGAAACGGCCGAACAGGCCATGCCAACGCAAGCTTTCCAGGGCCAGCCCGATCGGCTCGTCCTCCGGCCCACGCTTCAACCTGGGGCCGGAGAGCTGGGCAAAACGCTTGACCAGCAAGCGCGCACCCCACGCCACTGGCGGCACTTTCAACGGCCAGTAGACCCGGCTGACCTGGGTGCCGAACAACGCCACGCTGGCCACGCAGGCGCTATCCAGGTAGCCGCCACCCAGTGCGGCCGCCAAGGTGGTGCCGCCCAGCGAATGGCCAATCCAGTGCGGCGCCTGGCCGGCCATTTCCTGGACGAAGGCGCCAATCACCGGCAGGTCGAAACGCGCGTAGTCGGCCACGGTGTTCTGCCGCCACTGGCGGTTGCGCGGCGACAGGCCATGCCCGCGCATTTCCGGAATCCACACGTCGAAACCGGCACGTGCGAGGAAAGCACCCAGGCCAATGCCCTTGGGCGAGTACCAGAAACGACGATTGGAGAAACTGCCGTGCAGGAGAATCACCGGCACCCCGGGGGTGGCGTGCTGATCGGCAAGCCCGAGACGGGTCAGGGCCAGTTCGACACTGGCGTCGGGGCTGTTGCCCGCCTTGATCCGGTAAACGTCTTCACAGAGGTCGCCGCGGCGCTCGGCACTGAGCAGGGCCACGGGAAAAAGGGTGCTGCTGCTTTGCATGGATTCACAGAATGAAAAGAGGAAACAGGATGGGGAACTGCCACGCTGAACCTGGGCTGCAGCGCATTCGCGGGGGGGCCCCCCCCCCCCCGGGGGGGGGGGGGCGGGGGGGGGGGGGTTTCCCCCCGCGAAAAGGCAGAAACGCGAAGCGCGTCAGGACGCGCCCCGCGCGGGTTACATCAAGCGGCGCCCTGACCTTCGGCCAGGAAGAACCAGGTCTCGAGTACCGAGTCCGGGTTCAGCGAGACGCTCTCGATGCCCTGCTCCATCAGCCACTTGGCGAGGTCAGGGTGGTCCGATGGGCCCTGGCCGCAGATGCCGATGTACTTGCCGGCCTTGTTGCACGCGGCGATGGCATTGGCCAGCAGCTTCTTGACCGCAGGATTTCGCTCGTCGAACAGGTGGGCGATGATCCCCGAGTCGCGGTCCAGGCCCAGGGTAAGCTGGGTCAGGTCGTTGGAGCCGATCGAGAAGCCGTCGAAGTATTCCAGGAACTCTTCGGCGAGGATGGCGTTGGACGGCAGCTCGCACATCATGATCACGCGCAGGCCATTGTCGCCGCGAGCCAGGCCATTCTCGGCGAGCAGGTCGACGACCTGGCTGGCTTCGCCCAGGGTGCGCACGAACGGCACCATGATCTCGACGTTGGTCAGGCCCATCTCGTTGCGCACGCGCTTGAGGGCGCGGCACTCGAGTTCGAAGCAGTCACGGAACGACTCGCTGATATAGCGCGAGGCACCGCGGAAGCCCAGCATCGGGTTTTCTTCTTCCGGCTCGTAGAGCTTGCCGCCGATCAGGTTGGCGTACTCGTTGGACTTGAAGTCCGACAGGCGCACGATCACCTTTTTCGGGTAGAAGGCTGCGGCCAGGGTGCTGATGCCCTCGACCAGCTTCTCGACATAGAAGCCCACCGGATCGCTGTAGCCAGCGATGCGCTTGTCGACGCTCTCTTTCAGCTCAGGCGGCAGGCCGGCGTAGTTGAGCAGAGCCTTGGGGTGCACGCCGATCATGCGGTTGATGATGAACTCCAGGCGCGCCAGACCCACGCCCGCATTGGGCAGTTGGGCGAAATCGAAGGCGCGGTCGGGGTTGCCGACGTTCATCATGATCTTGAACGGCAGCTCCGGCATGGCATCCACCGAGTTCTGCTTGACGTCGAAGCCCAGCTCGCCCTCGAAAATGAAGCCGGTGTCGCCTTCGGCGCAGGATACGGTCACGCCCTGGCCATCTTTCAACACCTGGGTGGCGTTGCCGCAACCGACCACGGCCGGGATACCCAGCTCACGGGCGATGATCGCGGCGTGGCAAGTACGGCCACCGCGGTTGGTGACGATGGCGCTCGCGCGCTTCATGACCGGTTCCCAGTCCGGGTCGGTCATGTCGGAAACCAGTACGTCACCTGGCTGCACCTTGTCCATTTCGGACACATCGTGGATCACGCGGACCTTGCCGGCGCCGATACGCTGGCCAATGGCGCGACCTTCGACCAGTACCGTGCCCTTCTCTTTAAGCAGGTAGCGCTCCATGACATTGGCGCTGGCGCGGCTCTTCACGGTCTCGGGGCGAGCCTGCACGATGTACAGCTTGCCGTCGTCACCGTCCTTGGCCCATTCGATGTCCATCGGGCGCTGGTAGTGCTGCTCGATGATCATCGCCTGCTTGGCCAGTTCGTTGACCTCGGCGTCGCTCAGGCAGAAGCGCGCACGCTCGGCACGGTCGACCTCGACGGTCTTGACCGAACGACCGGCCTTGGCTTCGTCGCCGTAGACCATCTTGATCGCCTTGCTGCCCAGGTTGCGGCGCAGGATGGCCGGGCGGCCTGCCTGCAGGGTGTTCTTGTGCACGTAGAATTCGTCAGGGTTGACCGCACCCTGCACGACGGTTTCACCCAGGCCGTAGGCGCCGGTGATGAACACCACATCGCGGAAGCCCGACTCGGTGTCGAGGGTGAACATGACGCCAGCGGTGCCGGTTTCCGAACGCACCATGCGCTGCACGCCGGCCGACAGGGCGACCAGCTTGTGGTCGAAGCCCTGGTGCACGCGGTAGGAAATGGCGCGGTCGTTGAACAGCGAGGCGAACACTTCCTTGGCCGCGCGGATCACGTTGTCGACGCCACGGATATTGAGGAAGGTTTCCTGCTGGCCGGCGAACGAAGCATCCGGCAAGTCTTCGGCGGTCGCCGAAGAGCGCACGGCCACGGCCATGTTGTCGTTGCCGGCAGCCATTTCGGCGAAGGCGGTGCGGATTTCGGCGTCCAGACGTGCCGGGAAATCGGCCTCCATAACCCACTGGCGAATCTGTGCGCCGGTCTTGGCCAAGGCGTTGACATCGTCGACATCCAGCGCGTCGAGCGCGGCATGGATGCGGTCGTTCAGGCCACTTTGTTCGAGAAAGTCGCGATACGCCTGAGCCGTAGTGGCAAAGCCGCCCGGCACCGATACGCCGGCACCGGCAAGATTACTGATCATCTCGCCCAGGGATGCGTTCTTGCCCCCCACATGCTCCACATCATGGACGCCGAGCTTATCGAGGGAAACTACGTACTCTACCAAGGTGATCTCTCCACTAACTGTATTGGAAAAGCTCAAGGGCGCCCGCCTGTCGACTCTGCGGCTGGGCCGGGACGCTTGTGGCCTGGACCTGGAAAATAAGTGAGAATGCCGAACGACCGCGTTCGGCAAACCGAACCTATCATATCCAGAAACATTCGGCAGCTTAAGGCCTCAGGTGCAAATGAAACGATCCGCGTTCTTCATCTCCGACGGTACCGGCATCACGGCCGAAACACTGGGCCAAAGCCTGCTGGCGCAGTTCGAAAGCATTCCCTTCGCCAAATTCACCCGCCCCTACATCGATACGCTCGACAAGGCACGCGCCATGGTCCAGCAGATCAATGCCGCGGCCGAGCGCGACGGTGTGCGCCCCATTATCTTCGATACCATCGTCAACCAGGACATCCGCGAGGTCATGGCTACGTCCAATGGCTTCATGATCGACATCTTTTCGACGTTTTTATCCCCGCTCGAGCAGGAATTGACCGCCCATTCGTCGTATTCCGTGGGCAAATCACACTCGATCGGTGGCAATTCCAACTACATGGAGCGCATCGAGGCGGTCAACTTCGCCCTGGACAACGACGATGGTGCGCGCACCCATTACTACGACAAGGCCGACCTGATCCTGGTGGGTGTGTCGCGCTGCGGCAAGACACCAACCTGCCTGTACATGGCCATGCAGTTCGGCATCCGCGCCGCCAACTACCCGCTGACCGAAGACGACATGGAGCGCCTGCAGTTGCCAGCGGTGCTGAAAAAGCACCACAACAAGCTGTTCGGCCTGACCATCGACCCCGACCGCCTGACCGCCATTCGCCACGAACGCAAACCCAACAGCCGCTATTCGAGCTTTGCCCAGTGCGAATTCGAAGTGCGCGAGGTGGAGAACCTGTTCCGCCGGGAGAACATTCCCAACATCAACTCCACGCATTTTTCGGTGGAAGAGATTTCGGCGAAGATTCTCGTGGAGAAAGGCGTGGAGCGGCGGTTCAAGTAAGATCGGCGGAAGCCTTTTAGCGGGCAAGTCGCAGCGGCGAACCGCCGCTCCCACAGGGCCGCCAGAGACAGACAAAAAAGCCCCGGCATTGCTGCCGGGGCTTTTTCATTTCAGGGCCAAGGTCAGGATGGAATCACCACCGACTGCCCACTCAGCGCCAGGTCGACCAGCTCGCGGTTGGCCACCGCGTACATCGCATAGTCGGTGCCTGTGGCGTTGCGCAGGTCGTCCAGCATGGCGCGCCAGCGCTCGACCATCACCCGGTGCTGCTCGGCCCACAGGGCCACGCGGGCGTCCATGTCGTCCGGTGCATCGGCCATCTGCAACACGGAAATGGTGATCGCGCGCTGCTGCAGGTCGATGTCGTCGCGGAACGCTTCGCGGGCCAGGGCCTGCCAGTTGTTCTCCACTGGCAGGTTGCTGATTTCCTGCAGGTACCAGGTCAGGTCGAGCGCGCTGCCCACGGCGAAGAACGCCTTGGCCACCTGCGCCGGATCGTGACCGGTGACATCCGAAGCTTCGATGATCGGCAGCAGAGTGTACAGGTGAGTAGTGCCTGCCACCATGCGCGCCAGCAACTCCGGCACCCCGGCTTCGACGAAGCCCTGGTAGCGCGCCTGCCAGCGCTCGCGGGTCGGCCCTTCCAGCAGTTCGTCGAGCTTGAGCCCCAGTTGCGCGATCTTCGGCCCGAAATGGGCAGCGTCACGACCGGCATCCTGCTCGTTACGACGGCTGCGCAGGAACCAGCGGGTGGCACGACGTCCCAGGCGCATCAGCTCGTCCATGAGGGTCAGCTGGATCTCGGCGGGCACCTGGTAGTCCAGCGCCTCGATCTGGCGGAACCAGTGCGGCAGGTGGAAGATGTCGCGCACGATCACATACGCACCGGCAACGTTGGCCGGGCTCATGCCGGTGGACTCCTTCAGGCGCTGCACGAAGGTGATGCCCATGTTGTTGACCAGGTCGTTGGCGATCTGGTTGCTGACGATCTCGCGCTTGAGGCGGTGACGGCGCATGGCCTCGGCGAACTTGCTGACCAGTGACGGCGGGAACGCCGTCTCCATGTCACGGGTCAGGTAGTCGTCGTCCGGCACCAGCGACTTGAGCAGTTGCTCCTTGAGATCGATCTTGCTGTACGAGATCAGCACCGACAGCTCGGCACGGGTCAGGCCCTGGCCAGCCGCCAGGCGTTCGGCCAGTTGCTCTTCGGTCGGCAGGAACTCGATGGCGCGGTCCAGCTTGCCCCGCGACTCGAGGTCGGCCATCAGGCGCTTGTACTCGGCGATCCGCTCGCGGGCGCGGCGGGCCGCCAGCGACAGGGCCTGGGTCTGCTTGTAGTTGTTGCCGAGCACCAGCGAGGAGACTTCCTCGGTCATGCTGCCCAGCAGCTGGTTGCGCTGCTTCTCGGTCATGTCGCCAGCCTGCACCACTTCGTTGAGCAGGATCTTGATGTTGACCTCGTGGTCGGAGCAGTCCACGCCACCGGCGTTGTCGATGAAGTCGGTGTTGGTGGCGCCGCCATGCAGGCCGAACTCGACGCGACCGAGCTGGGTCATGCCAAGGTTGCCGCCCTCGCCCACCACCTTGCAGCGCAGCTCGTTGCCGTTGACGCGCAGGGCGTCGTTGGCCTTGTCGCCGACATCGGCGTGGCTTTCGCTGCTGGCCTTGACGTAGGTGCCGATGCCGCCATTCCACAGCAGGTCGACCGGCGCCTGCAGCAATGCATGCAGCAGTTCGGTCGGGGTCAGGCGGTCGGCTTCGATGGCGAAGCGTTCCTTCATCTGCGGGCTGATGGCGATGCTCTTGGCGCTACGCGGGAAGATCCCGCCGCCTTCGGACATGATCGCGCTGTTGTAGTCGGTCCAGGCCGAACGCGGCAGCTCGAACAGGCGCTTGCGCTCGGCGAAGCTGGTGGCCGGGTCCGGATTCGGGTCGACGAAGATGTGCAGGTGGTTGAATGCGGCTACCAGTTGCAGCTTGTCGGACATCAGCAGGCCGTTGCCGAACACGTCGCCGGCCATGTCGCCGATGCCGACCACGGTGATCGGATCTTCCTGCACGTTGATGCCGCGCTCACGGAAGTGGCGCTGCACGCCCACCCAGGCGCCACGGGCAGTGATGCCCATGCCTTTGTGGTCGTAGCCAGCCGAACCACCGGAGGCGAAGGCATCGCCGAGCCAGAAGCCGTAGTCGTTGGCGATGCCGTTGGCGATGTCGGAGAAAGTCGCGGTGCCTTTGTCTGCAGCTACTACCAGGTAGGGGTCGTCGTCGTCATGACGCACCACGTTGGCCGGCGGCACCACCCCACCGTCCTTGAGGTTGTCGGTGATGTCGAGCAGGCCACTGATGAAGATGCGGTAGCAGGCGATACCCTCGGCGGCGATCTCGTCGCGGCCGCCACCCAATGGCAGGCGACGCGGCAGGAAGCCGCCCTTGGCGCCGACCGGCACGATCACCGAGTTCTTCACCTGCTGCGCCTTGACCAGGCCCAGCACTTCGGTGCGGTAGTCTTCCTCGCGGTCCGACCAGCGCAGGCCGCCGCGGGCGACGTTGCCAAAGCGCAGGTGCACGCCTTCGACCCGCGGCGAATAGACGAAGATCTCGAATTTCGGTACGGGCTTGGGCAGCTCGGGAATCAGGCGCGGGTTGAACTTGAAGCTGAAGTACGACTTGCTCTGGCCAGCGGCGTCGGGCTGGTAGAAGTTGGTGCGCAGGGTGGCCTTGATCAGGTCCAGGTAGCGACGCAGGATGCGGTCCTCGTTGAGCACCTGGACGTCGTCCAGGGCGGTGAGGATCGCCTGCTCCAGGCGCTGCTGCTTGTCGTCCAGGTCATCCTGGCCGAGCTTGCGCGCGAGGTAGAAGCGGGTCTTGAACAACCGCGTCAGCTCGCGGGCGATGTCGGTGTGGTTGTTCAGGGTGCTGGCGATGTAGCCCAGATCGAAGCCCAGGCGGATCTGCTTCATGTAGCGGGCATAGGCGCGCAGCAGTGCCACATCGCGCCATGGCAGGCCAGCGGTGAGCACCAGGCGGTTGAACGCGTCGTTCTCGGCGTCGCCCTTGACGATGTGGATGAAGGCATCCTGCAGGGTGTCGTTGAGCTGCTGCAGGTCCAGGTTCAGGCCTTCGCTGTAGGTGAAGGCGAAGTCATGGATCCAGAACTCGCGACCGTTGGCGTGGCGCAGGCGGTACGGGAATTCACCCAGCACGCGCAGGCCGAGGTTCTCCAGGATCGGCAGCACGTCGGACAGCGCCAGCGGCGTGTCGGCGTGGTACAGCTTGCAGTGCAGCTGGCGCTCGCCCAGTTGGGTGAGTGGCTGGTAGAAGCTCATGGCCAGCGGCTTGGCTTCGGACAATGCCAGCACATGCTGCATGTCCACCACCGCCGAATGCGCAGCGAAGCGCTCGCGGTAACCCGCCGGGAAGCCCTTGGGGAAGTCGGCGAGGATGTTGGTGCCCTGGGCTTCGCCGAAGTTCTCCACCACCAGCGCCGAGAAGTCGTCCTGCCACGAGCGGCAGGCCTGGATCACTTCGTTTTCCAGCTGCTGCGGGTCGATGTCGATGCGGTTCTTCGGGTCGACCCGCAGGATCAACTGCACACGTGCCAGCACCGACTCGGAGAAGAAGGTCCAGAACTCACAGTCGGTAGCCTTCAGGCGCTCCATCAGCACCTGCTGGATCTTCTGGCGCACTTCGGTGGAGTAGATTTCACGCGGTACGTAGGCCAGGCAGTAGCAGAAGCGTCCGTACGGGTCCTTGCGCAGGAACACGCGGATCTTGTTGCGCTCCTGGATCTGCACGATCGACATGACGGTGTTGAACAGCTCGTCGATCGGGGTCTGGAACAGGTCGTCGCGCGGCAGCACTTCGAGCACCTGCGTGAGTTCCTTGCCCAGGTGCGCCTTGGGATCGAAGTGCGAACGGCGCTCGATCTCGGCGACTTTCCCGCGGATGTACGGGATGGTGTACACGCTTTCACCGTACACCGTCGAGGTGTACAGGCCCATGAAGCGGCATTCCTTGATGACCTTGCCATCGGCATCGATCTGGCGAATCGACACGTAGTCCGGGTAAGCCGGACGGTGCACGCGGCTTGGTTGCGAAGCCTTGGCGAACGACAGCAGGCGCGGCTCGCGCAGGTAGCTGACGGCGTAGTCCTCGATGCGCAGGTCTTCATTGCTCAGGCCGCTGCGCAGCACGCGCGGCAGGCCGAGGAAGGACGATTCGTCGTAGACCAGGCTGCCGCCGGCAGCGTCGGACTCGACCACGAACTCTTCATAGCCGAGGAAGGTGAAGTGGTTGTCCAGCAGCCAGGTGAGGAAGCTCTGCACCTCGGCCTTGTCGTTCTGCGCCGGGCCGAAGGCGTTTTCGCCCACCAGCGCCAGCAGGTCGCGGACCTTGGCCTTCATCGGGTCGAAGTCGGCGACGACGACGCGCACATCGGCCAGTACCAGCTCCAGCTCGCGGGTCAGGCTGGTCAGCTCGGCGGCATTGGCGCAGCGGTCGATCTCCAGGTACATCAGCGACTCGTGGCTGACGCCTTCACCCTGGGTGCCCTTGGGCAGCAGTTCGAGCAGCTCGCCCTTCGGCCCGCGGCGGGCGCTGAGCACGGTGGTCTGCAGGGTGTGGATGCTGTAGCCGCGGCGGTTGAGTTCGGTGCGTACCGAGTCGACCAGGAACGGCAGGTCATGGTGCAGCACTTCGACCACGGTGTGCGTGGATTGCCAGCCATGGCGTTCGTAGTCAGGGTTGTAGACCCGCACTTGCGCAGTGTTCGGGTCGAAGCGCTCGATGGTGCGCCAGGCAGAGAGGGTGCAGCCGGCCAGGTCGGACAGCCGACGCTGGGTGAGTTCGTCCAGAGAGATGATGCCGAAGAACTGTTCGGCGAACAGCGCCACTTGTGGCAGGGACTGCTCGCTGATGTGCTGCGCCAGGGCCGCCTGCAGTTGATGCTGGAAGTCGGCTTTGCTGGCTGCGGTGAAAAACGCCATCTGTGGTACTCCGCTTGGGCTTTGTTATAGGTGAAGCGTCGTGTACGTGCGCCATGTACGGATCAACGATAGCCAACCCGTAGCAGGAAGACGGTAAAACCAAGGCGTAGGACGCTTCCTTCGCGTCCATGTTCCAGGGATGGGCAGCTGCAAAGACGACTGCCGGTGGCTGTGTCTTTACGGTTGTCCATCAACTGGGCAGCTTAACGACTGAGCGGTCATCCCGGCTTGCAGCGCTGCGACATATTCGGTCAAAGGGCGGTAACATTGCGTTTATGCGCAAGGCCCAGACTGGCACAATCGCATTTCATTTCCTTGAACCGAGCTGCCCATGCAACTGAAAACCGCCCTGCTCTTCGCCACCCCCTGCGATGACGAGGAAGACAACATGGCGACCCTGTGCTGCCACAGCGACAAGGGCCAGATGTTCCTGCTCACCCGCTATCCGGACGAAGACACCGTCGATCTCACGCTGGACGACGAACCGTCGACGCTGGACGGGCTGAAAGTGACCTTGAGTGCCGAGCGCCTGCTGATCGAGGTTTCACCGGGGGATCGGGATGCACTCAGGGGTGATGAATCGCTGGAGATCCTGCTTACGTCGGCCGGAAGCGATCTGGAGGAAGTGGCGCTGACGCTGCGCAATATTCTCGAGGGAACGGGGACGTTCGTTTCCGAGATCTGAGACGGCGCCCCGTTGCGGGTTAGCCCGCACAGGGGCAAGGAAGCGTCGACAGCGCACACAACAAAGGCGACCCAAGGGTCGCCTTTGTGTAGTTGCCGATCAGCGCGACAACCTCACCCATTTGATTTAGCGAGAACAGTCCACATGCAGCCAGTCATACAACACCCTTGGGATATAACCCCAAGCGAGGCTATCGATCTACAGATACGACTATCTAAACTTGTAGTCAAGCAAGATCAGCTTGGGCCTATTTCTAGTATCGCAGGCATTGATGTCGCCTACCACAAAGAAAACGATACACTCATAGCCTCTATTGTTGTGGTTGACGCAGAAAGCCTGGAAATCATCGAAGAGCATGCATGGTCGGGTACGACTTCGTTTCCCTATGTGCCTGGTCTTTTTTCGTTTAGAGAACTGCCTTCTATCGTAAAGCTCTTATCGGCTATAACCCACCGACCTGACCTGATCATCTGCGACGGGCAAGGTATAGCTCACCCTCGTCGGTTTGGCTTGGCATCGCATTTGGGGGTACTTTATGACATACCCACTATTGGATGCGGAAAAAGTCGCTTCATTGGTGAATACGCACCTCCGCTTAATGAAAGGGGATGCCAATCAGGCCTGTTCGACGGCGACAAACTAATCGGGGCCGCGCTCAGGACTCAAAAAAATGTAAAACCCGTGTTCGTTTCAATCGGCCACCGAATCTCCCTTGAAACTGCCTGTCACTGGGTATTGAATGCAACACGCCACTATCGACTACCAGAAACGACCCGGCTTGCAGATCGATATGGAAGGCAGTTCTACGAACAGAACAAACACCCCATCACCCCTCCAAACTAACCTTCCGATTATTTAAATATACGTCACATTCGGGACAAAGTACCTGAAACTGGACGCACCCTTCACGCCACCAGTCAACGCAATCCTTAGCAGCCACAACTTTCAATACACTCAACTGCTGATAATTTTTCAAACACTGCAGAATTTCCGGTGTACCATTGACACCATCCAGCTCTAACTCTCTGATACAGCGCTCATTGCCCCCCATAAAAATGTAATCAACCACAGCCTTGTCAATACCATCTCCAATGAGTGAAACCCGGGACGCATACTTAAGAGACGAGAGCTCCGCTTTATCACGCAACACAGGAAACCTTATGCACCCGATCACTTGCGGTAGTTTAGAAAAATAGTCACCCAACAGAGTCAACCGCGTCAGACCTTCCAATGAAAATATCAAGGAAAACATGAAAATATTATTCTGGTGAACCGTCATCGCTTCCAGTCCACCGCCTTCGAACCACCCATAACTCTGTGGAACATCCTCCCCGATCTCGACAGTTCGCAACTGTCCATCTGGGAAATATGTTACTTCCTCTATCACCCAGCCATATTCATACAAGCGCTCGCTGACACATACATCACCACTGAACTCATAGGAAAATCCATTGTAGACACTATCCCCCCAATAAAACTGCTCCCCCGTATAGTCTCGCTCCATTTCGATACTATTACGCACCTCCCCAATAATAAACTCGCTGCGGTAGACATCAACATAGCGGCCATCTTCATACATACCTCCTCCAACCACATGACCATTCGAGAACTCCAACGCTCCCCCGGTGTAGGGTACGCCCCGAAAAGTCCACAATCCGCCCTGGTTGCTTATCGCATTTCTTTTGATAATCATCAGAGCTTCCTTCCGGTAATCACATCGGCATCCTTCAGTAAACCGCTACAGTTTGAGCACGCCTCGAATTTATCCACCTGCCCCTGCTTCGGTGCCAGCTTGTAGGTGGCCACTTTCACATCATCAATTGATACCTTGGGGTACCGAGTCCTTATTCCCACTAAACTGAAAGGGATCTTTTGACCAGATTACGCTGTTGAGTAAGACGGAGCTCTGCGGGCGAAACCAATCTTTGAATTTATTAAGCCCAATTGAATCAAGGGCAATAAATTTCATCTCACCTTTTCGATACGACACATTCGAAGTCTTTAGCTTTCCAAACCCTTGAACTACATCTCCACGCTCTATTCTTGCGTCTACAAGCAACTGATCCGACCAAATACACAATTGGCATCCTAGATAATTTTAGCCCCCACAAATTACGCCTCTCTAAAGCCCAGAAAAACCCAACACAACCACAAATTAAAAATCAGTCGCTGCGCTTTTTTTTAACCTCTACCACCTTTGACTTCACCCATATCCCTAAAGCAACTGGAACCCCGCAAGACAATCCAACAATAATAGACTTATGAATCTCCTTCCAACCAAATACCCAACAATCAAACTTATAATAACCAACAATCGACCCTACAAGGTGCCCCACCACCCCAACTCCAAAAAAAAGCAATACAGAATACACCAACAACACAGCCATCAAAAAAAAACCAACTCTTTCCAGCTTCACTTTTTATCCCCTACAGAACTGACTTGTCCCCCGACGACTTCGGAAAGTACAGAGCCAGATACGTTGCCATATATATCCGCTGCTTCTCCGACAATTGGCTTTAACTGACCAGACACTACTTGCCCTCCCTTGAAACCCATCAAGCCACCCAGAACTACTCCCAGAAGTGAATACGTCGGATCTTCACCCTTGATCAAACTTCCTAAATAAGACCCACCCGCCCCAGCGCCGAGAGTGAACCCTAACCCTCTGCCTTGAGTGGCCCCGCCAACAGTAGCAGCAATTGATGCATCCACGTAACTAAACGGCTTATCGGTGGATAACTGATCACCGATATTCGCTCCGTCGGCTGCTGGGCGCCACAAACACACCTAATGTGCCAGGAGCGTAAACCCAACCGGCGACATAATCATGACCTGGTTCCTGATGCCCATAGCTTCTTGTTAGGGGCTGTCTGAAATGTGTCTGCTCGAAAGCCAGACAAGGCGAAACGGGGCGAGAAACGGCCGGGGCTGCGCCCGACTGTACTGGAATACGTGAACGTTCCGAGCCCATTTCAATATAGCATGAGTGAGCCCAGATATATTCAGGCAGAGCTTAGATATCATTTGTTTTATTTTGATGATCAAGTTTATTCAAAAGCGCCTTTCTTTTGTTATCTTTACGCTGAGCCCTGCTATTCTCTCTCATTTCTTCTACTGAAAAACCTATGCGCCCCCCCATTTCCTGATATAGCAGGCAAGCAGCCTCCCCCTCAGCAACATATTCAACCAAAAAGGGCGTAGGAGGGGCATCTTTATTGCGAACTCCAGATTTTAAAAAGCTCACATATTCGCTCAGCACATCAGTGGCTTGTGCCACCGTCATAATGACTTGAAGTCCATCGCTATACTCACACTCCAAATACAGGTGGCCTTCAGCGTATCCCATATGGTGCGCATTTCCAAACCCCAAGTATTCGGCATGCCCTTGAAGCCCACATGCACTCAAACGATCGATCAATGCTTGAACACTGGCCGTACCACTCACATCATCACTCAACCAACCAACAATTTCGCGCACCCCTACAGGTATTTGCTCGATGCGCGCTCGCTCGCCATGTTCAGACGCGCCCAGATCATAAAATCCAAATATCGACCAATGAGGATATACGATACCTAAATTCATATTTTTCTATCCTTTCCATACACAGGCCACGCTGTGGCCCCCGTACCATCCGGCTTACCGTAGTATCCCTCTATTCTCACGCCACTAGGTGAAATCCCTCGCCACCGTTCAGTACCAGCTATAGGAGATGAATTCCTGAATGCACCCTCGATCTCTACCTGAACTTGCCGCTTGCTCCACTGCTCAGGGAAAAATGTTGTCTCTGCTTTCTTCGGGGCCCAGCTATTCGTCAGAGGATCGCGTATAGAGACATACCCTTTTGAAACACCAAATTCATCAACTTGACCAGTGATTCGAGTCACATTGACATCAGGAGACCTTAAATAATGACCACCCGTCCCAACCCTCTCACCACTCCTCAACGTATTTACTCCACCGTCGAGGATATGATCAAAGCGTATAAACGCCGTTGCGTATAACGTCTCTGTCTGTTGCCGCACCAGCTCCAGTGGGGTAGGCGACGGTTTGAAATCTTCTAGGTATTTTCCGGTATTTGGTGAAACTGCAAGAGCTGGGTCATTCCTGATAACGCCCGGGTTTCCTGGTCGTGTGGAGGCAGCGTCGCCGATTGCAACCGCCCCACCCTTGATGGCAGGAATCCCCAGTGTAGCCATCCCCAGCAGGCCGGCCACCATATTACCAGCGGCATTCCATCCATCACCATCAACCGCTTGCTTGGCACCCTGGGTAAACTGCAGCGCCCCGTTGGTCGCCGCTACAGCCCTGATCGTGCTGCCGATAGAGCCGGTCAGGAAGTAGATCGCAGGATCACCCAGGTTGGCCAAACCTTGCTGCTGCTCGCCAATGCGCAGGCTGGACTTGGCATCAAGGTAGGTCTGCTCGTCGACGCTACGGTCCCGGGTCCAGGCCAGGTTTTCAACCAGTCCCATTTGGCTGCGCTGAGCATCTGCCCACGCGAGCTTGTCCTGGCTGCTACCTGCATAGGGATAGCCATAGCCCAAGGTCTGCTCACCACTGAGCAAACTGGCGACACTTGCCTGGACGGTTGCCAAGCTATGGCTGATACCCAAGCCATTTTGGGCATCCAGTTTCCTGACGGCATCCAGTCTCTCGAAGGCATAAACCTGCAGGTATGCCGCGAGCTCGACCTTGTCATCCTGGCTAAGCAATGAGGGATCGCGCTTGTAGAGTTGCAACAGCTTGTCGCTACGCTGATCCGCGCCTTCCAGGTTGACCAGATCACGCGCGGCGTCCATTCCGCCGTCTTTGCGATAATTGTCCCTTGCCTCGTCTCGCTGCTTAGCCGAGTGGTCTCCGAGGAAGTTGTATTGCGTGCCGTTTTTGGCTACCCATGCCGCTTTGTTCAACGAGCTGGCGTCAGCATCCTCCTGACTAGCCGCCGCCAGCACCCCGACGATCTGCGAGCTCATGGTCAGCAGGTTTTCATTTCCCCCAACCAGCTTGTTGAGCTGTACCACCAGCGCTTCATTCGCGCCGGCCGCCAAGGCACCCGTTTTGAAGTCACCGCCAGTGGCCTTCGACAGCAAGCCACCCACCATCGCATGGATGGCAATCTTGGGAAGGCTGCCGTTCTCGATGCCGAACTGCTTGGTGTAATCCCCCACCGCATTGAAACTGGCTGCCGCCAGCGTATTGAACAGCGCGCTTTTCAACGCATCGCTGGCACTGCCGCCCTGCCCAAGGGCTTTGCTCAGCAGCAGGGAGGTGCCATTCTGCAACGTCTGGTTGGCTGCGAACTGACCTACGCCTTTGATCGTGTACAGTTTCGGCCCCAGGACTTTGCCCGTGACTGGGTCAGTTTTCGTTCCCGTCCAGCCATCGAAATAGGCCGCTGTCAGACCTGCAGCCACACCCGAAATGACATAGCCTTTCATCGCATCGGAGGAGGTCACATCCTTGACCACAGCCCCCAGATTGCCTCGATTATTGACGACGCTTACCGAAGCATTGGTCGCAGCGCCCGTGGCAACGGCCCCGACGGCGGCGCCAGCGACACCGCCGTTGGCCCAGGCCGCTGCGGCAGGGCCCACGACGGCCGCCATGACGATCGCAATCGCGAGCTGAGCAGCCGGCCCCAGCCCGGAATTGCTGTACTTGAACGAATCGTGGATTTCTTTGACCTGACGCCAGTCCACGCCACCTTGTGCTTCGACCTGCTTGAGCCAGGCCAGCTTGGGATCAGCCTTGACCATGGCATCGATGGACTCGCTCACCGTCTGCTGGTTGACCTGGCGCACATCCACATGAATCTTGCCAACAGCATTGATCACCAGGTCGCCTTTAGCGACCAGCTCGCTCTGGCGAACCGTTTCATCCGTACGGCCCTCGCCCTTCATGCTGAACCAGCCAACGTTGGACTTGCTCTTCTCGTGACTCTCCTGATGCAGGTCCTTGACCGCCTCGAACGTCACCGCGCCGCCACTATCGATGGTCAGGTCAGCACCCGAGGCGAGCTTCGCCCCCTGGTACAACTGATCACCACCGCTCTTGAGCGTCAGATCACCACCGCTGCTGACTTCGCTGCCCACCGCCTTGACGTCGGTGACTTCGTCGCGCTGGGTCTGCTTGCTGCCCCAGCCGCCTTTCTTGCTCATGTCGTACAGCGAGTACTGGCTGTCGTTGGCCGCCAGCAGCTCCAGCTTGTCGCCGGCCACCAGGTAGGCTTCCTCGCCGGCGCTGACTTTGCTCGCCACCAGGCGCAGGTCACGTCCGGCGTCGATGGCCAGGTCGCCGCCGGCCTTCACCACGGCAGACTGCTGCTCGACGTCATCCTCCTGTCCCTCGTACTTGGTCTTGCCCTTCTTGCCCTTGGCGTAGCTGTGCTCCTCGTTCGCCGCAGCAGCCAGGGTCACGTCGCGGCCGGCCTGCAGGGCCAGGTCGCGGCGTGCCTCGACTTCGCTGGCAACGATGCTCAGGTCCTGACCTGCCGTGGCGGTGAGGTTGCCACCTGCGCTGATCTCGCTGCCGTACTGGGTGATGCTGGTGTCGTGGCCGCTGACACGGCGGCGTTGATACTCGTGGCTGTCGACGCCTTCCTGGCTGACGATGGACAGGTCGCGACCGGCATCCAGCCTGATATCGCCACCCGCCTTGACCACCCCACCCACGTTGCCGATATCGCGCCCAGCGGTGACGGTCAGGTCGTTCGCCGCCTCGATGCGTGCTGCAGTGTCGACCAGGTCCTTGGTCACATGCTCGCCACCGGCCCGGCCTTCCAGGCGGGTGACGCTGCGTTCGTTGATCACATCGCCGGTCAGCGCGGTCAGGCTCACTTCACGACCGGCGATGATCCCGCCCTGGGCGTTGCGGATCGAGTCGGTGGCGAGCATGTCCAGGCGCCCGCCTGCTTCGATCAGCCCGCTGTTGCTGATGTTGGTGGCGCTGGCGGCGAGGTTGTTGGTGGCACGCAGGGTGCCGACGTTGACCAGGTCGCCGCCGCTGATCAGGTTGACGTCACGGCCTTGAATCAGTGCGCCGTTGGGGGCGACGCGACCGTTGGCGTGGGCCAGGTACAGCACTGGCGCCAGCACCTTCTCGCCGTTGACCTCGACCTGCTCCATCCAGACGATGTCGTGGGTCAGGGCGGCGATCTGCTCGGCGCTGAGCGACACGCCCACGCTCAGCGACAGCTTGTCCTTGCTGGCGATGGCGTTGTCCATCAGGTAGCGGAACAGCGTCTCGTCGCTGGTCATGCCATCGATGTAGCGCTGGCCGGTGCGGGCCACCACAGCTTCGCGGATCAGGCGTTGTTCGTAGAGACCGTCGCCCAGGCGCTTGATGGCCTGGTCTGGATTGACGTTGAGCTGGCCAAGCAGGTAGTCGGAGCTCAGGAACTGCTTGAGGTCGGTCAGGGCCGGGTTGGTCTCCACCAGGTATTTGTGCGAGGTGCTCGGCACGCTGCGCTCAGGGACGCCCTGGACCAGTCGAACACCCGCTGCCAGGCCATCCAGCGCCACACCGGCGCCGCTGACGGCGCCTTGGGCCGCAGCCGAGCCTTGGGCGGACAGCGTCTGCGCCGCACGGTTGTCGGCATTGGTGGTGCTGGCCAGCGGTGATATGAAGGTGCCGCTGCCTGCTTGGGTATGGTCGGCGGTGGCGCCCAGGGCATCGCCGCTGATCGCGGCCTGGCCAGTCTGGGTGCTGATGCGGAACAGGCCGTTGCTGCCTTGCGGCAGGCTGAAGCTGGGCAGCGTGACCGGGTTGACCTGGCGCTGGGCGAGGTCGGGCGGCAACTGCGGGTTGAGCGCGCGCACCTGGGTCTGGACCTGGCGCGGATCAGCCGTGGCATCGCCACGGGCCCCGATGGTACCGGCGCCGGCCTGATTGACGCGCACCACGCTGTTGTCGATGCGCTGGGTGGCGTTGATGGTCACGGCGCCAGCTGACTGCACGACCGCCGGGGCAACCACGGCGCCAGCGATCGGCGTCCTGTTGTCGATGACGTCATAGATGCTGTACTGCGGATACCCCGCAGCGGCCATGACCTGGTCGAGGGTCAGCGAGCCGGGGTTCTGGTTGAACTGGTTCTTGGCCTGGATGAACGCGTTGTACTGGCCGCGATCACGGGTATACATGCTCGCGGTGAGGTTGCGCTGCTCGCCTCCACCGGCGCCCTTGTTCTCGAACACCGCCGTGTTGATGGCGATGTCACCCGCCGCCGAAACGCTGCTGTAGTGGTTGCGGAATGCGTCACCGGCGAAGGTCAGCTTGCTGCCGGTGGTGATGAAGGCGGTGGGGGTATCGCGGTCGATGACGTCTTCCCAGCTTTCCGTTGCCGAGAAGTACAGCTCGCAGCCCTTGCCCTTGCAGCGGTCGTCGGAATAGACATTGACGTTGCCGGCGACCAGTTTCTTGGTCGAGCTCAGGAATTCCTTGCGGTTGAGCAGCGTGTCCACCGCCAGGGTCATGTTGCCGGCGCTTTCCACGCTGCCGGAGATATTGTCCAGCAGCACCGCGCGGGCACCGGCGTTGCCGGCAAGATCAAGGCCACCAAGGCTGTAGATATCGCCGTAGTAGTTGCTCAGGCTGCCGACGCGCAAGGTCATGTCATTGCCGCTGAACACCAGGCCGCGCTGGTTGCTCAGGCTGTTTGCGGCGAGCTTCACCGCCGCAGCGCCACCCAGGGTGCCGCGATTTTCGAGGCTGGCGGCCGTCACCGTCAGGCCGCCCAGGGCGGTCAGGCGACCGTCGTTGCTCAGCAGGTTGCGCGCGGTCACTGCGGTGTCGGCGCCACCGGCGAGGCTGGCGGTACTGGACAGGCGGATATCGTTGGCGCCCAGCGTCAGTGCGCCAAGGCTGCTCAGGCGGCCATTGCCGTCATAGTTGCCGGTCAGATCCAGTTGCAGGCTGCCATCGCTGGCCAGCAGGCCATGGTTGGTCCAGTCGCCGCCTCGGCCCCTGAGGCTCTCGACGGCCAGCAGCTTGCCGCTGGCGGTCTGGACGAAGCGACCGATGTCCAGCTCCAGGCGCCGGGCTTGCAGCACGCTGCTGTTGGTCCAGCTGGCAGCGGCGATGCTCAGCAGGCCATCGGTGTGCAGCACGCCGCCGGCCTGGGTGACCTTGTCGGAAGCCAGGCCGAAGCTACCCTGGCCGGTGTGCAGCAGTTGCCCGCCGCTGTTGCTCAGGCCACCAATCTGCAGGTCGAGGTCCTGGTTGGCGGTGGCCAGCACACCGTTGTCGTTGAGCAGGTTGCCCGCGACGATCAATCGGCTGGTGCCGGTCTTGCCAAGGGCGCGCAGGTTGCCGCTGCGGTTGTCGAGTTCGCTGGCGCGCAGTTGCAGCTCGCTCTCGCTTTCCAACTGGCCGAGACTGTTGTACAGCGCGCCGCTCAGGCCGAAGTCGATGCGCCCGGCGCCGATCTTGCCGCTCTGGTTGAACAGTTGCTGGCCCTGCACCTTCAGCAATCCGGCGGCGTACAGGCCACCGCCGCGGTTGTCGAGATCGGCGGTGACGATCTTGCCGTCACCGCTCAACGCCGAAAGGTAGCCGCCCTGGTTGTTCACCTTGGCGTCGGCTGCGATGTCCACGGACTGCGCCTGGGTGGTACCGCCAGCGTTGTCGAACAGGTCGCTGAAGACGCCCTTGAACAGGCCTTTGGCCGCGCTGAGCATGCCGCTGCCACTGTTGTCGAGGCTCGCCGCGTGCAGTTCGAGGTTGCCTGCCTGGCTCTCCAGGCGACCGCCGCGGTTGTCCAGGCGCTTGTCCAGGCGCACGTCGATATCGCCCTGGCTCTTGAGCGCGCCGGCCTGGTTGTCCAGGGCAACCGCGTGGATATCGAGCTTGCCGTGCTCACTGAACAGCAGGCCATCGTTGCCGTTGAGCAGATCGCCGCTCAGGCGCAACACCAGGTTCTGCTGGCTGGCCAGGTTGCCGCCGTGGCTGTTGTCCAGTGTGCCCGAATCGACATGCAGCAACCCATGGCTGATCAGCTTGCCGCCTTGGTTGTCGACACGCGCGGCCTTGAGCAGCAGGTCGGCGCCACTGACCAGGCGCGCATCGTCGGTATTGAGCAGTGCATCGGCCAAGGTCAGGTCGAGCGCCGCGCGGCTGATGAGCTGGCCCTTGCCGTTTTCCAGACGCTTGCCGGCGACGCTGATCGCCTGGCCGTTGATCTGCCCGCCCTGGTTGTCGATGACGGTGCCGTCCTGGTCGAGCGTCAGGTCACCTGTGGCGGAAATGAGGCCGCCGCTGTTGTCCAAACGATCGCCGACACTGAGGGTGATCGCCTGCTCCGAGGAGACGATGCCCTTGCGGTTGTCCAGGCTGGCCGCCGTAACCTGCTGGCGGCCCTTGCTGACCAGAGCGCCCTGGTCACGGTTGTCGAGGGCGCCTGTCAGGGTCACGGTAAGATCGCCGTCCTTGCTCGACAGCGTGCCCTCGGCGCTGTTGTTCAGGTCGCTGCCGGTGACCTGCAAGCCTTGAACGCCGGACATCAGGCCCTTGGTGCTGTTGTCCAGCTGTGCCGCCTCTACGGTCAGCCGGCCGTCGCTGAGGATGCGGCCCTGCTGGTTGTCGATGCGCTTGGCGAGCAGGCTGAAGGATTGCTGGCTGGTGACTTCGCCAGCGCTGTTGTCGAGCTTGCCCAGGCGCTGGATGATCAGCGGGCCATTGGCACTGATCAGGCCGCCCTGGTTGGTCAGGTCGCCGCCGTTGAGGTCGAGGTCGAGTTTCTGTTCACCGATCAGACGCCCCTGGCGCTGGATCAACGCACTCACCCGCAGCAGCAGATCGCCCTTGGCGGAGATCTCGCCGCCCTCGCTGGAATCGACCTGCCCGGCCACCAGCGTCAATTCGGCATCGCTGTGGATGCGACCGCCGCGCTGAAGGGCATCGGCGCCGTTGCGCACGTCGCCCGTGGTCAGGGTCATGGCCTGCTTGCTGCTCAAGGCGCCGCCACGGTTGTCGAGGCCGTCGCTGGTGACGGTCATCGCCGCCTGGCTGATGAGCTGGCCGCCCTGGTGGTTATCCAGTTGTCCGGTCGTGACGGTCAGGCCGGTGTTGCCCGACAGCAGGCCACGCTCGCTGTTGAGCACGCCTGCACTGGTGACGGTCAGCGCTGCGGCGGCAGAAAGGATGCCCTGGTCGTGGTTGTCGAGTTGACCGTCGATCACGGCCTTGAGGGCCTTGCCGCTGGCCAGGGTGCCGCCGCTGAAGTTATCGAGGCTGGCAGCCTCGACGTCGAGATCGTGGCTAGCCGACAACACGCCCTTGAGGCTGTTGTCCAGAACACCGGCAATGCGCAGGGTCAGGTCCTGGGCGCTGATCAGGCGTCCGCCACGGTTGTCGAGGCGGTCGGCGACCAGGCTGAAGCCGCGGTCGCTGGAAATCTCTGCGCCGTTGCGGTTGTCCACCGCGCCGATCTGGCGCAACAGCAGGCTGCCTGGCGAGCGCAGCAAGCCCCCGTCGCGGTTCACCAGCTGGCCGTGCTGCAGGTCGAGGTCAATGCCGGTCCCGCTGACCAGTTGCCCGTGGTCATGCTGGTCGAGGCCGGTCAGCGTCGCATCGATCTGGCCGGAGGCACTGATACGGCCGCGGGCGCTGTTGTCGAGCTGGGTGGCGACCAGCAGCAGGCTGCCGGCACCGATCTTGCCCTTGGCGCTGTTGTCGATGGCGCCGCTGCGCAACTGGGCATGGCCAGCTGCACTGATGGCGCCGCCCTGGCTGTTGTCCAGGCGGGCGGCGTCAAGTACCAGCCCGGCATCGGTCACCAGAATGCCGCCCTGGTTATCCAGCAGCCCTTGGCTGGTCAGGCCCATGGCAGCGATGGCCGAGACCTTGCCGCCCTGGCGGTTACGCAACGTGCCGGCGTTCAACGTGAGGGTGCCGTCACTGACGATGAGGCCGGCGTCGCTGTTGTCCAACTGGCCGTCCAGGGCCAGCTCGATATGCTTGTGGCTGCTCAACCGGCCGCCGTTGTTGAGCAGTTCGGTGCCTTTCAGGCTCAGGCTGTCGTAGCCGCTGAGCAGGCCCTTGCTCTGGTTCAGCAGGCGCTGGACGGTCAGGGTCAGGCCACGGTCGCCAATGACCTTGCCAGCCTGGTTGTCCAGCAGTGCGCTGGCGTCGAGCACGACCTTGCCTGCGCTGGAGATCTCACCCTGCTGGTTGAGCACGCGCGCCGCGCGGATGTCGACCAGATTGGTCGCGCCAATCCCGCCGCCGTTCTGGTTGTCGATCGTGTTGGCGGTGAGCAGCAGGCTGCCCAGGCTGGTCAGCCTGCCGCCCTGCTGGTTCAAGGTGCCCAAGTGGGCTTCGAGGTCACCCTTGGCCGTGATGTTACCCAGGCGTTGATTATCGACTTTGTCGGCGATCAGCTCGAGGCGGCCATCGCTCTGCAGGTGGCCGGCATCGCTGTTGGCCAGGCTGCCAACTTCGATGTGGGCCTTGCCCTTGGTGGTGGCTACGCCCTTGTCGCGGTTGTCGAAGTCCCCACCGGTGACGGACAGCGAGCGGTCGGCAAGCACCAGACCGCCACGGTTGTCGAGGCGTTCGCCATGCAGTGAAAGATCGCCGACGCTCGACAGCATGCCGTTGTCGCGGTTGTTCAGGGTGGCCACTTTGACGGCCAGGGTGCCGTCGCTGAGCAGGTTGCCCTTGCCGCTGTTGTCCAGGCCCACGGCTTTGAGATCGAGCAGACGCTTGGCCGAGATCAGCCCGAGGCGGTTGTCGATGTCGGCGCTGGCGACGATCAGCACGTCGCCGCCCAGCAACTGCCCGCCGCTGTTGAGCAGCCCGGCGGTGGTGATGTCGAGGCGATCGGCCTTGAGCTTGCCGCCGTTCTGGTTGTCCAGCAGCGCGCGGGTGGTCAGCCTGGCCTGCTGGTCGCTGCCGATCAGACCGTTGCCGCGGTTGTCCACCTGGGCGGCGGTGACCTGCAGATCCCCCTGGCCGACCACGCGGCCGCCACGGTTGTCGAGGTTGCCGGTGATATCCAACACGGCCTGGCCCTTGCCTTGCAGCAGGCCTTGCTCACGGTTGTCGATCGCACCGCCCGTGGCTTTCAGGGTGTCGTCGGCCAGCACCTGGCCTTTGCGGTTGTCCAGCAGGCCTGCGGTCAGCGTGGTGGCGCGGCCCTTGAGGCTGCCACCCTGGTTGTCGAGCGTGGCGCTGCTGTCGATCTCGAGGTTGCGGTTGGCGACCACGCTACCGCGGTTGTGCAGGGTCTGGCCCTTGAGGCTCACATCGCCCTGGGCGTTGCGGCTGTTGTCTGGCTCCACGCCGGCTTCGATGATGCCCTGGTTGTCGATCCGCGCGCCCTGCACGCTGATGCTGCCCTTGGCGGCGAGGCTCTGGCCGACAGTCACATCGTCACGCACACGCACGGTGGCGCTGCCGGCGGTGTAGGTCTTGCCGGTCAGCTCGGCGCTTTGCGCGGCAATCTTCAGGTCGCCGGCGCTGGAGGTCTGGGCAAGCGTCACCTTGCCGTTGGCGTCTACCTGGATATCGCCGGTGGTAGCAGCCATGTTGCCGGCCAGCTTGACGCCCACGCCCTGCTCGGTGCCGACCAGGCGGATGGTGTTGGCATACATGCCGCCCAGCGCCGAGCTGTCGATGGCCAGCAGAGGCTTTTCGCTGCCGTCATCGGCACGCGGGGTGGCCTGCAGGGTATCGGCCTGGACGTCGTTGCGCCCGGTGACGATGTTCAACTGCTTGGCGTGCAGCTCGGTATTGAGCTTGGCACTGCGGGTGATCAGGTCGAACTGGTCGAGGTTGGTGGCGTTGAGCGCATCGCCCTCGATGGCGATGTCGCCGCCATCGACCTGGAAGCGGTCCAGGCGCTCGCCGTCCATGATCGGCTTGCCGGTGGTGAGGGTCGCCCGTGGCGTGTTGATGAAGCCGCAGCCGTTGCAGGTGATGCCGTGGGGGTTGGCGACGATGACCCGTGCCGCCTGGCCCGCCACCTCGGTGTAGCCTTGCAGGGTACTGCGGTTGCCGCCGGTGACCTGGTTGAGGATGACCTGGGCCGCCTGCCCCCTGAGATTGGGGTTGCCGACGATGATGCCGCCCAGTTGAGTCGACTGGGTCTTGCCGGTGGCGTTGTTGAGGATCAGCCCGTTGCTGCCGACGTTGTAGTCACGGAAGGTGTTGCTCGACAGGCCGCTGCCGTTGGGGGTGGCGATATTGACGATCGGCACCCCGTTGCCGGCCTGGTTGATGCTGGTGTTGGCATTGGCCGCCGCATCGACGGTCAGCTGTGCAGCCGTGCTGACGATGGGGTTGAGAAACATCACGCCAGCAACGATCAGGGCGATGCACTGGTTCAGTGGGGTGCGGATATCCATGTCGAACAAACTCCAGTCGCAGCTCAGGCCAGTTGCCGGCCTGCCCCGCAAGGGGCAGCGATGTCACGGGTAATGGGTAGGGCCGGCGCTCAGAAGAAGGCGTCGACGCGGAAATAGATCGGGTGCTCGCGGCGGGTTACCGCATCGGGGCGCTCCAGCGAACGGGCAAAGGTTGCGCTGGCAGCGAAGTACTGGCCGCGCACATTGAACTCCAGGGCATTGCCGCTCAGGCGCCCATGGTCCTTGCCGTTGCCATGCTGGCCCTTGATCACACCGGCGTCGTAGGCGAACGCCATGCCGTATTCGCGCAACCAAGGCTGCAGCGCAGCCCAGGTGACCGGCCGACGCCAGCGCAACTGGTTGCGCCAGTAGCCGCCGCTGTCGCCGGTGAGGGTCTGATCCTTGAAGCCACGCACCGAGGTCAGCCCGCCGACACTGATGCGCTGGGCACTGTAGAGCGCGTCCTCGCTGCGCTGGCCGGTGGCCAGGCTGTCGAAGCTGAACTGCTCGCCCCACAGCTGGAACGGCTGCAGGTAGCTCAGGGTCAGGGTGTACTTGTTGTAGCGCGACACCGGTTCGTTGCCGTGGGGGTCGCCTGCGCCCTGGGCGTCGAGCGCGCCGATGCCCTGCTGCCAGCCGGCATCGAGGTTGACGAAGGCATTGCCGATGCGTCGGCCGTGGTTGACACCAAGCTGACGCTCGGTGATGCGGGTGCTGGAGACATCGATCAGGGTGTCGTCAAGGTAGTTGCGCGCACGCAAGTGGCTCACCCCGATATTCACCGCCGTCTTGCTCAGGCTGTCGCGGTGGATCACCCGTTCGGCCTGGAACTGGTGCACGCTGTTGTCGCCGTCGAGCTTGAAGGGAAAGCCGCTGGAGGTGTCGCGGGTGCGGTAGTAGTTGTGGTTGTAGCTGTAGTTGAAGGTCCACCAGCCCCACGGCAGGCTGTAGTTCAGGCCATGGCTGTCGGAATGGCGCCAGTGGTCGCTGACCACATCACGCCCGCCCCTGAGGCTCAGCTGATCGGCCAGGCCCAACGGGCTGTCCCACTCCAGGCCCAGGTTCATCTGTTGCTCGCCGCTGCTGGCATCACCATTGTTGTGGCGGCTGGCCGAGACTCGCCAGGGTTTGTCACGCTGGCCCTTGAGCTGCACGCGGCTACCGCCGACTTCCTGGCCTGGCACCAGCTCGACTTCGACCTGACGCGACGGCAAGCGACCAAGCTGGTCGACCATCTGCTCCATGTCGCGCAGGTTGAGCACTTCGGAGACCTGGCCGGGGAAGGTCATGGCCATTTCCCGTGGGCTGGCGAGCGCTGAGCTGTCCAGGCCTTCCAGGCGTCCTTCGACGATGATGATCTGCAGGATGCCCGAACCCAGGTCCTGCTGCGGCAGGTAGGCACGGGTGGTCAGGTAGCCACGGTCGATGTAGTGATCGGTGATGCGCTTGAGCAGGCCGTTGAGCTCGCCCACCTGCAGGCACTTGCCTTCATAGCCCTCGACCAGTGCCTGGCGCTGCCGCTCGCTGAGCAGGGTCGCACCTTGCAGCTCGACGCTGCGGATCTGGAAGCACCGCCCTTGCTCCGAGGGCACCACGGGGGCCTGAGGGGCCTGCTTGCCGGGCAATTGCTGCAGTTCCTCAAGGCGCTTGCGCTGCTCTTGCAGAAGGTTTTCCTGACGGTCACGAATCAGGTCGCGGTCGCCGGGAGACTGGAAGGGGGCGGCACTGGCAAGCAGCGGCAGGAGCGCAAAGCCGGTCGCCAGCGCACGGAGGAAGAGGGACATGCAAGTAATCCGTCACTTGAGAACTGATCGCATCACTGCGAAAGGGTGCGCAGGATACAAGAGCAGAACCACGCCATCAATGCGCCACTTAGTGCTTTGCGACGAACGCTGATTCGTTTCCGTGCTTGGATAGCGAAGGGATGCGGGTCGGGGGGATCGGGCGGGGTTTCGGGCAATTGCTACAGAATGAAAAAAGCCCGCCAGTGTGATAGCGGGCAAGGACCTACGAAGATTCTTCTAGCGACCAACCAGGCTCTGTCTGAAATGTATCTGCACTCGCCCATACTGCGTTGAAACGGCGCTCGGAATGCTCATTTACAACCCGTAAACTCCGCTTCCTCGCCCCGTTTCGCCTTGCCTGGCCTTCGCGCAGACACATTTCAGCCAGACCCTAGCTCCCACGATAGGTCGAATAACTGTACGGCGAGATCAGCAGCGGCACGTGATAGTGCTCCTGCCCTTCATCGATGCCGAAGCGCAGCACCACGACATCGAGAAACGCCTGGTCAGGCAGTGCAACACCCTTGGCCCGGTAGTAGTCCCCGGCGGCAAACTGCAACTGGTAGACACCGGTACGGTAGTCATCGCCCTGCAACAAAGGCGCATCGACGCGGCCATCGCTGTTGGTCAGTGCGCTGTTCACCAGCTCCAGTTGCTGGCCTTCGACACGGTACAGCTCGACCTTGATCGAGCTGCCCGGGCAGCCGTGAGCGGCATCCAGTACGTGTGTGGTCAAACGTCCCATTTGCTTGTCGCCTCTTGTCGTTTGCATGGGCAGAAAATACACGGCATGCACCAACACGAGGCTGACGAAATGCCGGAATGGGCTCATTAAGACACTTTCGATTCAGATTGTACACAATTTTTTGAACCCCGCTGCGCACCGCTCACACCAGGCCTTCCGAGCATGAGCATCCATCGCAAATACAGGGCCTGTGCAGCAGGCCGAGGTATTATCTGACCGATCAGGCAGGTTTCTTGCAGTGCTTTTCCAGCCTGAGTTTGAGGCGACAAGTGGGAAGAAATGCGGAAAAACGGGCTTACAAATGGTCAAATAAGTTGTATACAATCATCCCATCCGGTGCGTGCGACAACCCGCCGCGGTCCACCCACCACCCGCACCTACGAACATAAGGAAGACTGCAGTGAGCGCTGACTACCCTCGCGACCTGATCGGTTACGGCAACAACCCACCTCACCCGCAATGGCCGGGCAACGCCCGCATTGCCCTGTCTTTCGTGCTCAACTACGAAGAAGGTGGCGAGCGCAACATCCTGCACGGTGACAAGGAGTCCGAAGCCTTCCTCTCTGAAATGGTGGCTGCCCAGCCGCTGCAGGGCGTGCGCAACATGAGCATGGAGTCGCTCTACGAATACGGCAGCCGCGCCGGGGTGTGGCGCCTGCTCAAGCTGTTCAAGGACACCGGCGTACCGCTGACCGTGTTCGCCGTGGCCATGGCCGCCCAGCGCCACCCGGACGTGATCCGCGCCATGGTCGAGGCCGGCCATGAGATCTGCAGCCACGGCTACCGCTGGATCGACTACCAGTACATGGACGAGGCGCAGGAGCGCGAGCACATGCTCGAGGCCATCCGCATCCTCACCGAACTGACCGGCGAGCGCCCGCTGGGCTGGTACACCGGGCGAACTGGCCCGAACACCCGGCGCCTGGTGATGGAGGAAGGCGGCTTCCTCTACGACAGCGACACCTACGACGACGACCTGCCCTACTGGGAACCGAACAACCCCACCGACAAGCCGCACCTGGTGATCCCCTACACCCTGGACACCAACGACATGCGCTTCACCCAGGTGCAGGGCTTCAACTGCGGCGAGCAGTTCTTCCAGTACCTCAAGGACGCCTTCGACGTGCTCTACGAAGAAGGCGAGCACGCGCCGAAGATGCTCTCCATCGGCCTGCACTGCCGCCTGGTCGGCCGCCCCGCGCGCCTGGCCGCGCTCAAGCGCTTCGTCGAGTACGCCAAGAGCCACGAGCAGGTCTGGTTCGCCCGTCGCGTGGACATCGCCCGCCATTGGCACGCCACCCATCCGTACAAGAAAGAGAACGCCTGATGACCGCTTTCAACACCCTCAAGCCCTCGACCCTCGGCCGTGACGCCTTCGTCGCGGCCTTCGCCGACATCTACGAGCACTCGCCGTGGGTCGCCGAAAAAGCCTACGCGCTGGGCAACCTGAGCGAGCTGGACGAGATCGAGGTGCTGCACCAGCGCATGAGCGACATCCTGCTCAGCGCCAGCCACGCCGAGCAACTGGCGCTGATCAACGCTCACCCGGACCTGGCCGGCAAGGCAGCGGTGCAGGGCGAACTGACCGAATCGAGCACCAACGAACAGGCCGGCGCCGGCATTCACCAGTGCACTGCCGAAGAGTTCGCACGTTTCACCGAACTCAACGACGCCTACAAGGCAAAATTCCAGTTTCCGTTCATCATGGCGGTCAAGGGCAGCAACCGGCACCAGATCCTCGCCTCCTTCGAAAAGCGCATCCACAACGACACCGATGCCGAATTCAAGGAAGCGCTGGCGCAGATCAACCTGATCGCCCTGTTCCGCCTGCTGCAGCTTTGAGGACCAAACCCGGACTGGCCCGAGTGCGTGACGCGACCGCACCCAGGGCCTGCCCGAACGAGGTCCGCCCTACATACCGATAACGAATACAGAAGAGATAACCGCATGCGTACCCTGATGATCGAGCCCCTGACCAAAGAAGCCTTCGCCCAGTTCGGTGACGTGATCGAAACCGATGGCAGCGACCACTTCATGATCAACAACGGCTCGACCATGCGCTTCCACAAGCTCGCCACGGTCGAGACCGCCGAGCCGGAAGACAAGGCGATCATCAGCATCTTCCGCGCCGACGCGCTGGAGATGCCGCTGACCGTACGCATGCTGGAGCGCCATCCGCTGGGCAGCCAGGCTTTCATTCCGCTGCTCGGCAACCCCTTTCTGATCGTGGTCGCGCCAGTTGGCGATGCACCTGTATCAGGCTTGGTCCGAGCCTTCCGCAGCAACGGCAGGCAGGGCGTTAATTACCATCGCGGCGTCTGGCACCACCCGGTGCTGACGATCGAAAAGCGGGATGACTTCCTGGTGGTTGATCGCAGTGGTTCCGGCAACAACTGCGACGAGCATTACTTCACCGAGGAACAGATGTTGATCCTCAATCCCCACCAATAAGAAAAGGTCGGTCATCCCGGGTCTCGGCCTGTCGGTGATCGGCAGAGGTACATACTGTGGAAGCACACCTTCACGAATGGCTGAACCTGAGCATTCGCTGGGTTCACATGATCACCGGCGTAGCCTGGATCGGTGCATCGTTCTACTTCGTCTGGCTGGAGAACCACCTGAATCGAAGCAACCCGCGCGATGGGTTGTCAGGTGACCTCTGGGCCATCCATGGCGGTGGTATCTACCACCTGGAGAAATACAAGCTCGCACCACCGAAAATGCCCGAGAACCTGCACTGGTTCAAATGGGAAGCCTACTTCACCTGGATGTCCGGGATCGCCTTGCTGTGCGTGGTGTTCTACTGGAACCCAACCCTGTACCTGCTGGCACCTGGCAGCACCCTGAGCGGCGCCGAAGGCGTAGCCATCGGCATCGGCTCGCTGGTCGTCGGCTGGTTCGTCTACGACTTCCTCTGCGACTCACCACTGGGCAAGCGCCCCGCCCTGCTCGGCGCCGTGCTGTTCGTGCTGATCATCGCGGCATGCTGGGGCTTCAGCCTGGTGTTCAGCGGTCGTGGCGCGTACCTGCACACCGGCGCGATCATCGGCACCATCATGGTGGGCAACGTGTTCCGCATCATCATGCCGGCCCAGCGCCAGCTGGTGGCGGCGATCGAGAACAACCAGACCCCTGATCCGGTACTGCCGGCCAAGGGCCTGCTGCGCTCGCGACACAACAACTACTTCACCCTGCCGGTGCTGTTCATCATGATCAGCAACCACTTCCCGAGCACCTACGGCAGCCAGTACAACTGGCTGATCCTGGCCGGGATCGCAGTGGCTGCGGTACTGATCCGTCACTATTTCAACACCCGCCACGACAGCAACAAATACGCCTGGACCCTCCCTGTAGGTGCCCTGGCGATGATCTGCCTGGCCTATGTGACCGGTCCCAAGCCGCTGCCGACCTCGCCCGAGCAGGCTGCTGCGAAGATCGAGTACCAGCCATTGCCCGCCACTGCAGTCGGCGGCAAGACCGCTGCCGAGCTACGCGCCGAGGAAGCTGCCAAGGCTGCCCAGGCACCTGCCGAAGCGCCGGCCCAGGCCACCGCCCAGGCTGCGCCCGGCAACTTCGAGAAGATCCACGACGTCATCCAGGAACGCTGCACCGTGTGCCATTCGTCGAAACCGACCAGCCCACTGTTCAGCACCGCCCCGGGCGGCGTGATGTTCGACACCCCGCAGCAGATCCAGGCCCAGGCCGCGCGCATCCAGGCGCAGGCCGTCGCCAGCCAGATCATGCCGCTGGGCAACATCACCCAGATGACCGTCGAGGAACGCAAGCTGGTCGGCGACTGGATCGCCAAGGGTGCCCCGGTCAACTGACACCGCACATTCTGTTTGTGGGAGCGGGCTTGCCCGCGTAGAGGCCGGTGTTGCCGGCCTCGCTTCCAATGAAACACCGTAACAAGCAAGCATCGAGCGTACGGCTCCATCCGGAAACCCCAGGTCCTTCAACCGAAGCGCCTGCCGCCTGGAGCCGCCCGCTTGGATCCGAGAATAAAAACAAAACTCGAGGTGCTGCATGTCCGAGTCACCCAAGGCGTTCATCCCCGTTGCGCCGCCACGACAGCCCCTGCCCCTGTTCCAGCTGATCCTGGTGGGCCTGCAACATGTCCTGCTGATGTACGGCGGCGCCATCGCCGTGCCGCTGATCATCGGCCAGGCCGCCGGGCTGTCCCGTGAAGAAGTCGCCTTCCTGATCAACGCCGACCTGCTCGTGGCCGGTGTCGCTACCATCATCCAGTCGTTCGGCATCGGCCCGGTGGGCATCCGCATGCCGGTGATGATGGGCGCAAGCTTCGCCGCCGTCGGCAGCATGGTGGCCATGGCCGGCATGCCCGGTGTGGGTTTGCAGGGGATCTTCGGCGCGACCATCGCCGCCGGGTTCTTCGGCATGCTGATCGCGCCGTTCATGTCCAAGGTGGTGCGCTTCTTCCCGCCGCTGGTCACAGGTACCGTGATCACCTCCATCGGCCTGTCGCTGTTCCCGGTCGCGGTCAACTGGGCCGGCGGCGGGCAACAGGCGGAAACCTTCGGTTCGCCGATCTACCTGATGGTCGCAGGCCTGGTGCTGGCCGTGATCCTGCTGATCAATCGCTTCATGCGTGGCTTCTGGGTCAACGTGTCGGTGCTGGTGGGCATGGGCCTGGGTTATGTGCTGGCCGGTTCCATCGGCATGGTCGACCTGTCGGGCCTGAACGAAGCGCCGTGGCTGCAGGTGGTCACGCCACTGCACTTCGGCATGCCGACCTTCAGCCTCGCGCCGATCCTGTCGATGTGCCTGGTGGTGGTGATCATCTTCGTCGAGTCCACCGGCATGTTCCTGGCCCTGGGCAAGGTGACCGACCGCGAAGTGACACCCGGCATGCTGCGTCGCGGCCTGCTGTGCGATGCCGGCGCCTCGTTCGTGGCCGGTTTCTTCAACACCTTCACCCACTCCTCCTTCGCCCAGAACATCGGCCTGGTGCAGATGACCGGGGTGCGCTGCCGCTATGTCACGGTGGTCGCGGGCGCGCTGCTGATCCTGCTCAGCCTGCTGCCCAAGGCGGCCTTCCTGATCGCCTCGATCCCGCCTGCGGTACTGGGCGGCGCATCCATTGCCATGTTCGGCATGGTCACCGCCACCGGCATCAAGATCCTCCAGGAGGCCGACATCAGTGATCGGCGCAACCAGTTGCTGGTCGCGGTCAGCGTCGGCTTCGGGCTGATCCCGGTGGTGCGTCCGGAGTTCTTCGCGCAGATGCCCCAGTGGATGGAGCCCATCACCCACAGCGGCATCGCCATGGCCACGCTCAGCGCCCTGATACTGAACGTGCTGTTCAACATCCTCGGGGGCGCCGAACGCGCGGCCCACAACGAGGCCTGTCACCCGCACTGAGTCAGCGGGCGGCGCCCTGGCCGCCCGTCTCGTCCAAGCAGTGAAACGCAGTACCGGCGGCCCACGGGAGCGGGCCGTCCGGGGCGCCTGCGCGCCGAAGAAACCTCGAACAACAACAAGAACACGGGAATTCGCACATGAAGCGCACCACCTCGTCCCTGCTGCTGGGCAGCAGCCTGCTGGCCACCCTCCCCGCGTTCGCGGGCGACTGGCTGCAATGGCACGGCGAAAGCCTGACCTACCTCTACGGCAAGGATTTCAAGGTCAACCCGGACATCCAGCAGACCATCACCTTCGAGCACGCCAACAAGTGGAAGTACGGTGACACCTTCCTGTTCATCGACAAGATCTTCTACAACGGCAAGACCGACGCCAGCAAAGGCGTGAACACCTACTACGGCGAGTTCAGCCCGCGCCTGTCGTTCGGCAAGATCCTCGACCGAAAACTGGCCTTCGGCCCGGTCAAGGACGTGCTGCTGGCCATGACCTACGAGCGTGGCGAAGGGTTGAACGCCGCCTACCTGATCGGCCCCGGGTTCGACCTGGACATCCCTGGCTTCAACTATTTCTACCTCAACATCTACCTGCGCAACACCGAGGGCAGTCGCCCCGGCGACAACGTCTGGCAGTTCACTCCTGGCTGGTCGTACACCATTCCCCTGGGCCGCTCCGACCTTCTGATCGACGGCTACATGGACTGGGTGACCGACAACGACCAGACCCGCCGCGGCACCTACCACGCCAACCTGCACTTCAACCCGCAGGTCAAGTACGACCTGGGCAAGGCCCTCAACCTGGGCGCCAAGCAGTTGTATGTCGGGTTCGAGTACAGCTACTGGAAGGACAAGTACGGCATCGACAGCCGCGGCAATCTGCAGAGCAACCAGAGCGTGGCCAGTGCGCTGGTCAAGGTGCATTTCTAAGAACCTGACCGAACGCCCAATTTTGTATCACCGCGCTCCAGGACGGAGCACTTGAGGACCGGCGCGCAAGCCAGTAATCTGCGCGCCCCCTCGCTCAGGGCAGGCCGGATCCTGCCCGCGTTTACTGACCGCTCAGTCAATGAATTCGGGCGGTTGGTCGATGTTTTGCCAGCCAGAAACACCCTTTTCATCCGTTCAGAACGACGTCGAGCAGGATGGTTGTGACCAACCCGGAAAGTTGGCGCAGCACTTGCCAGAGAGCTGTGGCCAACCCGAAAAAACTGACCCGAAAGACAAGAAAGGCGCCGACACGAGCGCTGACAGCAACATCCAATCAAGGGAGCGACACACGCAATGCGCATCATCAACAGCCTGATCCTCGCCGGCGGCCTGCTCGCCTGCGGCACCAGCTTCGCCGACGACCTGCTGCAGTGGCAGACCAACAGCCTGACCTACCTCTGGGGCAAGAACTTCAAGGTCAACCCCGAGACCCAGCAGACCGTCACCTTCGAGCACGCAGATGCCTGGAAGTACGGCGACAACTTCATCTTCGTCGACAAGATCTTCTACCAGGGCAAGAAAGACGCGAACAACGGCCCGAACACCTACTACGGCGAGATCAGCCCACGCCTGTCGTTCGGCAAGATCTTCGACCAGAAGCTGGAGTTCGGCCCGGTCAAGGATGTGCTGCTGGCCATGACCTACGAGTTCGGCGAGGGTGATACCGAGTCCTACCTGATCGGCCCTGGCTTCGACCTGGCGATTCCTGGCTTCGACTATTTCCAGCTGAACTTCTACCACCGCACCACCGATGGCAGCCGCCCGGGTGATCACGTCTGGCAGATCACTCCAGTGTGGTCCTACACCATTCCCGTGGGCTCATCGGATGTGCTGATCGACGGCTTCATGGACTGGGTGGTGGACAACGACGAGAACAGCCGTGGCAGCTACCACGCCAACCTGCACTTCAACCCGCAGGTCAAATATGACCTGGGCAAGGCATTGCACCTGGGTGAGAAGCAGTTGTACGTCGGTATCGAGTACGACTACTGGAGCGACAAGTACGGGATCAAGGACAGCGATGCCTTCACCACCGACCAGAACACCATGAGTTTCCTGGTCAAGGTGCACTTCTGATCTGAGCGGTGGGTCTGCTTAGCGGGTAAAACCGCGAAGCAGACCCACCGATGATCACGCTGCTGGCCGCAGCATCCGCCACAACTTGCCAGCCACACTTACCACCGCCAGCACCACCGCCCCGGCTAACACTCCCAGCACACCGTTGATCAACGCCCCGGTCAGTGCCCCGCCACGTCCGTCGGCAAAGGCCTCGATGGCGTGATGCAGCGGCGCGATGCCGTGCACGAGAATGCCGCCACCGACCAGGAACATGGCCGCGGTGCCGATCACCGACAGACTCTTCATCATGTAGGGGGCCGCACGCAGGATGCCATTGCCGACCGCTTGTGCCAGGCTCGAGCCCTTGCGGGTCAGCCACAGCCCCAGGTCATCGAGCTTGACGATTCCGGCCACCAGCCCGTACACACCCAATGTCATGACCACGGCAATGCCTGACAGCACGATGATCTGCTGGCTCAGCGGCGCATCGGCCACCGTACCGAGGGTGATGGCGATGATTTCGGCGGAGAGGATGAAGTCCGTGCGCACTGCGCCCTTGATCTTGTTCTTCTCGAAGGCGACCAAGTCGACATTCGCATCGGCCACGGCCTCCTTGCGCGCCGTGTGCTGCGCCTGATCCTCCTCCTTGCTGTGCAGGAACTTGTGCGCCAGCTTCTCGAAGCCCTCGAAGCACAGGTAGGCACCCCCAAGCATCAGCAACGGCGTGACCGCCCAGGGGATGAATGCACTGATTAACAGGGCAGCCGGCACCAGGATCGCCTTGTTCAGCAGCGAGCCCTTGGCCACCGCCCAGACCACCGGGATCTCCCGCTCGGCCCGTACCCCGGTCACCTGCTGGGCGTTGAGCGCCAGGTCATCGCCCAGCACGCCTGCGGTCTTCTTCGCCGCGACCTTGGTCATCAGCGAAACATCGTCCAGCACCGTGGCGATGTCGTCGATCAACACCAGTAAGCTGCTTCCTGCCATGTCGTTGTGTTTCCAATGATTGCAAAGGTCCGATTCTAGCCCAATGCCGTCGCCTTGAGCCGCTCTCTGGGCCGGTGCTACCATGCCCGACGCTCTCAGGGTCTGTATGAAAAGCCTTGAGACGAAGGTCAGGCAAGGCGAAAACAGCCGAGGAAGCGGAGTTTACGGATTGTAAATGAGCATTCCGAGGCTGTTTTCAACGCAGCATCACCGAGTATCAAGGCTTTTCGTACAGAGCCTAGAGGCGGCCAGTCACAGGAAGATTCATAGACCATGAGCACGATTCGCGAGCGCAACAAGGAACTGATCCTGCGCGCGGCCAGCGAGGAATTCGCCGACAAAGGCTTCGCCGCCACCAAGACCAGCGATATCGCTGCCAAGGCCGGTCTGCCCAAGCCGAACGTCTACTACTACTTCAAGTCGAAAGAGAACCTCTACCGCGAGGTGCTCGAGAGCATCATCGCGCCGATCATGCAGGCGTCCACGCCGTTCAACGCCGATGGCGATCCCAAAGAAGTGCTCAGCGGCTACATCCGCTCGAAGATCCGCATCTCCCGCGACCTGCCCCATGCCTCCAAGGTGTTCGCCAGCGAGATCATGCACGGCGCCCCGCACCTCTCGCCTGGGCAGGTCGAGCAGCTCAACGAGCAGGCGCGACACAACATCGAGTGCATCCAGCGCTGGATCGAACGCGGCCAGATCGCCCCGGTCGATCCACATCACCTGATGTTCAGCATCTGGGCGGCGACGCAAACCTACGCCGACTTCGATTGGCAGATTGCCGTGGTGACCGGCAAGGCCAAGCTCGCCGACAGCGATTACGACGCCGCCGCCGAAACCATCATCCGCCTGGTGCTCAAGGGGTGTGAGCCCGAGGCGGCCTGACGGTCGGCGTACACCGCTCCCACCCGTGGCCGACGGGCCTTGGCGGGAGCGCAGGCCAGCGCAGTATCAGACAGCTACCCCAGCATCAGCCGTAAGCCCCAGCGCCTCGATGGCAGTGATTGCGCACTGCTCGTCGATGTCCGACGTGTCCCCGCTGATCCCCACCGCACCCAGCACTTTCCCCGCCTGATCACGGATCAGCACCCCACCTGGTGCGGGTACCACCGACCGCTCGCCCAAGCCGTTCAACGCCGCGAAAAACGCCGGTCGCTGCTGTGCATCCAGCGCCAGCAGGCGTGACCCCTTGCCCAGGGCCACAGCCCCCCAGGCCTTGCCCATCGCCACTTGCGGACGTAACAGACTGGCACCGTCCTCGCGTTGCAAGGCCAGCAGATGGCCGCCGGCATCCAGCACCGCCACGGTCAGCGGTGCGGCGTCGATCTTGCGCCCGGCGGCAAGGGCGGCGGCGACCAAGGTGTTGGCGACGTTGAGCGTCATTGCGTTCATGGAAAGGTCCTCTTCTTGTTGTGAGAAGCCCTGATGGGCAGTTGAAAACCGATAAGCAAATAGAACACAACAGAAAGTTTTTTTGTATACAATATTTTTGAACGATCGTACTCCAACAGATAGAACGCCTTTTCTGTGGGGTTTCCAGCGAAAGCCAATCGACCCGATGAAAATGCATTGACCTGAAGCTCAGAGCGTGAATACACTTTGGCGCAAAGCAAGTTGTATACAATTACAAAATCGATGAGGCACAAATCATGAGCAAAATGAGAGCAATCGATGCAGCCGTTCTGGTCATGCGCCGTGAAGGCGTAGAGACGGCATTCGGCATTCCCGGGGCTGCCATCAACCCGCTGTACTCGGCCCTGAAGAAAGTCGGCGGCATCGATCACGTCCTCGCTCGCCACGTCGAAGGTGCCTCGCACATGGCCGAGGGCTACACCCGCGCCAACCCAGGCAACATCGGTGTGTGCATCGGCACCTCCGGCCCAGCCGGCACCGACATGGTCACCGGCCTGTACAGCGCCTCGGCCGACTCCATCCCGATCCTGTGCATCACCGGCCAGGCCCCCCGCGCCCGCCTGCACAAGGAAGACTTCCAGGCCGTCGACATCACCAGCATCGTCAAGCCGGTGACCAAGTGGGCCACCACCGTGCTGGAGCCGGGCCAGGTGCCCTACGCCTTCCAGAAAGCCTTCTACGAGATGCGTACCGGCCGCCCAGGCCCGGTGCTGATCGACCTGCCATTCGACGTGCAGATGGCCGAAATCGAATTCGACATCGACGCCTACGCGCCACTGCCGGTACACAAGCCTTCGGCCACGCGTATCCAGGCCGAGAAAGCCCTGGCCCTGCTCAATGACGCCGAACGTCCGCTGCTGGTTGCAGGTGGCGGCATCATCAATGCCGACGCCAGCGACAAGCTGGTCGAGTTCGCCGAACTGACCGGCGTGCCAGTGATCCCGACCTTGATGGGCTGGGGCACCATCCCTGACGACCACGAACTGATGGTCGGCATGGTCGGCCTGCAGACCTCGCACCGCTATGGCAACGCTACCCTGCTCAAGTCCGACCTGGTGTTCGGCATCGGCAACCGCTGGGCCAACCGCCACACCGGCTCCGTCGATGTCTACACCGAAGGCCGCAAGTTCGTGCATGTCGACATCGAACCGACCCAGATCGGCCGTGTGTTCACCCCTGACCTGGGCATCGTCTCCGACGCCGGCGCTGCGCTGGACGCCTTCCTGGAAGTGGCCCGCGAATGGAAAGCGGCCGGCAAGCTCAAGTGCCGCAAGGCCTGGCTGGAAGATTGCCAGCAGCGCAAGTCGAGCCTGCAGCGCAAGACTCACTTCGACAACGTGCCGGTCAAGCCGCAGCGCGTATACGAAGAAATGAACCAGGTATTCGGCAAGGACACCTGCTACGTCAGCACCATCGGCCTGTCGCAGATTGCCGGCGCGCAGTTCCTGCACGTGTACAAGCCGCGCCACTGGATCAACTGCGGCCAGGCCGGCCCGCTGGGCTGGACCATCCCCGCGGCCCTCGGCGTGGTCAAGGCCGACCCGAAACGCAAGGTGGTGGCGCTGTCGGGTGACTACGACTTCCAGTTCATGATCGAGGAGTTGGCGGTCGGTGCGCAGTTCAACCTGCCCTACGTCCATGTGCTGGTGAACAACGCCTACCTCGGCCTGATCCGCCAGGCCCAGCGTGGCTTCGACATGGATTACTGTGTACAACTGGCGTTCGAGAACATCAACTCCAGCGAAGCCGGCAGCTACGGCGTGGATCACGTCGCCGTGGTCGAGGGCCTGGGCTGCAAGGCGCTGCGCGTGTTCGAGCCGGGCGAAATCGCCCCTGCCCTGCTCAAGGCGCAGAAAATGGCCGAAGAGTTCCGCGTGCCGGTGGTGGTCGAGGTGATTCTCGAGCGCGTCACCAACATTTCCATGGGTACCGAGATCAACGCGGTCAACGAGTTCGAAGACCTCGCGCTGGTCGGCAACGACGCGCCGACCGCCATCTCGCTGCTCGACTGATTGCCGACGCCCCCGCGCAGGCTGCCGGGGGCTTTCATCTGCAAGGAGACAACCATGCCTCGCTTCGCTGCCAACCTGTCCATGCTGTTCACCGAACAGGACTTCCTGGCCCGCTTCAAAGCCGCCGCCGACGCGGGCTTCAGCGGTGTCGAATACCTCTTCCCGTACGATTTCAGCGCCAGCGAGATCAAGCAGCAGCTCGATGCCCACGGCCTGACCCAGGTGCTGTTCAATCTGCCTGCAGGCGACTGGGCCAAAGGTGAACGCGGCATCACCTGCCACCCCGACCGCATCGAAGAGTTCCGCGCCGGCGTCGACAAGGCCATCGAATACGCCAAGGTGCTGGGCAACAAGCAGGTCAACGCCCTGGCCGGTATCCGCCCACAAGGCCTGCAGTGCGCCGAGGTGCGCAAGACCTTCGTCGACAACCTCAAGTACGCCGCCGACAAGCTCGAAGCCGCCGGGATCCGCCTGGTCATGGAGATGATCAACACCCGCGACATCCCAGGCTTCTACCTGAACACCACCGCCCAGGCCCTGGAGATCCAGGCCGAGGTGGGCAGCGCCAACCTGTTCCTGCAGTACGACATCTACCACATGCAGATCATGGAGGGTGACCTGGCGCGGACCCTGGAAACCCACCTCAAGCAGATCAACCACATCCAGCTCGCCGACAACCCCGGCCGTCACGAGCCGGGCACTGGCGAGATCAACTACCGCTTCCTGTTCGAGCACCTGGACCGCATCGGTTACCAGGGCTGGGTGGGTGCGGAGTACAAGCCCAAGACCACCACCGAGGCCGGGCTCGCCTGGCTGAAAACCCATAACGCGATCTAACGAACACAGTCGCTCCCTGTAGGAGCGGGCTTGTCCCGCGATGGCGCCCGCAAGGACACCTCCGTCGGCTGACCTGCCGCATTCGCGGGCAAGCCCGCTCCCACAAGGCGCTCAGTTCGCTTGAGATATCACAAATACAAAGAGGCACATTCTCATGGCTAAAATCGGTTTCATCGGCACCGGCATCATGGGCAAGCCCATGGCCCAGAACCTGCAGAAAGCAGGTCACAGCCTGTTCGTCTCCACCCACCACGACGCCGCTCCTGCCGACCTGGTCGCCGCAGGTGCCGTGGCCCTGGCCAACCCTAAAGAGGTGGCGCAGGAAGCCGAATTCATCATCGTGATGGTGCCCGACACCCCGCAGGTCGAGAGCGTGCTGTTTGGTGAAAATGGCGTCGGTGAAGGCGTCGGCCCGAACAAGGTGGTGATCGACATGAGCTCGATCTCCCCCACCGCGACCAAGGCCTTCGCCGAGAAAATCAAGGCAACTGGCGCCACCTACCTGGACGCCCCGGTATCCGGCGGTGAAGTCGGCGCCAAGGCCGCAACCCTGAGCATCATGGTCGGCGGCTGCCCGAAAGCCTTCGAGCGCGCCCTGCCGCTGTTCGAAGCCATGGGCAAGAACATCACGCGCGTCGGTGGCAACGGCGATGGCCAGACCGCCAAGGTGGCCAACCAGATCATCGTCGCCCTGAACATCCAGGCCGTCAGCGAAGCGCTGCTGTTCGCCGCCAAGAACGGCGCCGACCCGGCCAAGGTGCGCGAAGCGCTGATGGGCGGTTTCGCCTCCTCGAAGATCCTCGAAGTCCATGCCGAGCGCATGATCAAGGGCACCTTCGACCCGGGCTTCCGTATCAGCCTGCACCAGAAAGACCTCAACCTGGCCCTGCAGGGTGCCAAGGAGCTGGGCATCAACCTGCCCAACACCTCCAATGCCCAGCAGGTGTTCAACACCTGCGCGGCCCTGGGTGGCAGCAACTGGGACCACTCGGCACTGATCAAGGGGCTGGAGCACATGGCCAACTTCTCGATTCGTGACGACAAGTGATCTTGATGTAACCCTCAAGGGCCTCTTCGCGGGTAAACCCGCTCCCACAGGTACTCCACAGGCCTGAGGGCTGCGGTAATCCTGTGGGAGCGGGTTCACCCGCGAAGAAGCCTGCCCCGATGAGCCTGCGACCACAGGTTCATCAGGTGACACCGAGCAACACCCGCCCCTGGTTCGGCCTGCACGGAGGCAGTTCCAGGGGCGTTTTCGATTCTGCAGAACAACAAGAATTTTGGGAGCCTGCCATGTCGGTCGATCCACAGAAACTCCTGCGCGAGCTGTTCGACACAGCCATCGCCGCCGCCCATCCCCGTCAGGTCCTCGAACCTCACCTGCCCGCCGATCGCAGCGGCCGGGTCATCGTCATCGGCGCTGGCAAGGCCGCCGCCGCCATGGCCGAAGTGGTCGAGAAGAGCTGGCAGGGCGAAGTCTCGGGCCTGGTCGTGACCCGCTACGGCCATGGCGCCAATTGCCAGAAGATCGAGGTGGTCGAAGCCGCCCACCCGGTCCCCGACGCCGCCGGCCTTGCGGTCGCCAAGCGCGTGCTGCAACTGGTCAGCAACCTCGATGAAGACGACCGCGTCATCTTCCTGCTCTCCGGCGGCGGCTCGGCCCTGCTGGCACTGCCCGCCGAGGGCCTCACGCTGGCCGACAAGCAGCAGATCAACAAGGCGCTGCTCAAGTCCGGCGCCACCATCGGCGAGATGAACTGCGTGCGCAAGCACCTCTCGGCGATCAAGGGCGGACGCCTGGCCAAGGCCTGCTGGCCCGCCACCGTCTATACCTACGCCATTTCCGATGTGCCGGGCGATCTGGCTACCGTCATCGCCTCCGGCCCCACCGTGGCCGACCCGAGCACCTCGGCCGATGCCCTGGCGATCCTCAAGCGCTACGACATCGAGGCGCCCAAGGCGGTCATCGACTGGCTGAACAACCCGGCATCGGAAACCGTCAAGGCCGATGACCCGGCCCTGGCGCGCAGCCACTTCACACTGATCGCCAAACCCCAGCAATCGCTCGAGGCTGCCGCGGTGAAAGCCCGCCAGGCCGGTTTCAGCCCACTGATCCTGGGGGATCTGGAAGGTGAATCGCGCGAAGTGGCCAAGGTGCACGCCGGCATCACCCGGCAGATCGTCCTGCATGGCCAGCCGCTGAAAGCCCCTTGCGTGATCCTGTCCGGCGGCGAGACCACCGTCACCGTGCGCGGCAATGGCCGTGGCGGGCGCAACGCCGAGTTCCTGCTCAGCCTCACCGAAAGCCTCAAGGGCCTGCCTGGCGTATACGCACTGGCCGGCGACACCGACGGCATCGACGGCTCCGAAGAAAACGCCGGTGCGCTGATGACCCCGGACAGCTTCAGCCGCGCACAGGCCTTGGGCCTGTCGGCCAGTGACGAGCTGGACAACAACAACGGCTATGGCTACTTCGCCGCGCTCGATGCCTTGATCGTCACCGAGCCAACCCGCACCAACGTCAACGACTTCCGCGCCATCCTGATCCTCGAGACCTCGCAATCATGACGCCCGATAAAAAAGTGAAAATCCTCGCCACCCTGGGGCCGGCGATCAACGGCATCGATGACATCCGCCAGCTGGTCGAAGCCGGGGTGAATATCTTCCGCCTCAACTTCAGCCACGGCGAACACGCCGACCACGCCCTGCGCTACCAGTGGATCCGTGAGGTCGAGCAGCAACTGAACTACCCGCTGGGCATCCTCATGGACCTGCAGGGGCCGAAACTGCGTGTCGGCCGTTTCGCCGAAGGCAAGGTGCAGTTGCAGCGTGGCCAGGCCCTGCGCCTGGACCTGGACAAGGCCCCCGGCGACAGCCACCGGGTCAACCTGCCGCACCCGGAAATCATCGACGCGCTGGAGCCCGGCATGGACCTGCTGCTCGATGATGGCAAGCTGCGCCTGCGGGTAACCGCCAAGCACGCCGACGCCATCGACACCGAAGTGCTGGCCGGCGGCGAGCTGTCCGACCGCAAGGGCGTCAACGTCCCTCAAGCTGTGCTGGACCTCTCCCCGCTCACCGAGAAAGACCGCCGCGACCTGGCCTTCGGCCTGGAACTGGGCGTGGACTGGGTGGCGCTGTCGTTCGTCCAGCGCCCCGAGGATATCGTCGAGGCGCGCCAGTTGATCGACGATCGTGCCTACCTGATGGCCAAGATCGAGAAGCCCTCGGCGGTCGAGCAACTGCAGGCCATCGCCGAGCTGTCCGATGCGATCATGGTCGCCCGTGGCGACCTGGGCGTGGAAGTGCCGGCTGAAAGCGTGCCGCAGATCCAGAAGCGCATCATCAGTACCTGCCGCCAACTGGGCAAGCCGGTGGTGGTGGCGACGCAGATGCTCGAGTCGATGCGCTTCTCGCCCGCTCCGACCCGCGCCGAGGTCACCGACGTGGCCAATGCCGTGGCCGAAGGCGCCGACGCGGTGATGCTGTCGGCCGAGACCGCCTCCGGCGATTACCCACTGGAGGCGGTGCAGATGATGAGCAAGATCATCCGCCAAGTGGAAAACGGCCCGGACTACCAGGCCCAGCTCGACGTCGGCCGCCCCAAGGCCGAAGCCACGGTTTCGGATGCCATCAGCTGCGCGATTCGGCGCATCAGCGGCATCCTGCCGGTGGCGGTGCTGGTCAACTACAGCGAGTCAGGGGCCTCGACCTTGCGCGCCGCCCGCGAGCGGCCACGGGCCCCCATCCTCAACCTGACCCCGAACCTCAAGACCGCGCGCCGACTCAGCGTCACCTGGGGTGTGCATTCGGTGGTCAACGACCGCCTGCGCCAGGTCGATGAGATCTGCTCGACTGCGCTGGAGATCGCCCAGGCGCAAGGCATGGCCAGCCGTGGCGACACCCTGCTGATCACCGCGGGGGTGCCGTTCGGCCAGCCGGGGAGCACCAATACCTTGCGGATCGAGACCTTGATCTGAAGACCGGCCCTGCAATTTTGTAGAAGCAACTGTCTTGTTCGAAATCTAAAGGCCAGCCCAATTCCTGTGGGAGCGGGCTTGTCCCGCGAACACGGGCGTAGCCCGTGCCAGGCAGCGCGGTGTCTTTTTCGCGGGCAAGCCCGCTCCTACAGAGCGCGCAGAGCCAATCCAATGGCGCACAACCGAGGCCCGAAGAGGCCCAGCGCCTTTCACTCACCTTGCCGACTGCCCATGTACACCAAGAATTTCGTCAACCCGTGCCCCGACTGGGCCACGGCGCTGCTCAACGGCTTCAGCCAGGTGCTGCTGCTGCGCGATCCCCTGTGCGGCCTATGCTGCCTGCTGGCCATCCTGCTCACCGCCCCGGACCTGGTCGGCGGCGCGCTGCTTGGCGCCCTCGCCGGCCTGCTCACGGCGCAGCGCCGCGGCTATGCCCGCGCTGATCGCCAGGCCGGCCTTTACAGCTACAACGGTGTGCTGATCGGCCTGCTGATCAGTGCGCTGGTGCCTTGGTCGGCGATCGTGCCTGCGCTGATCCTTGCTGCAGGCGGCCTGTCGAGCATCATCACCCACCAGTGGCGCAAGCGCGGCGGCCCTCTGCTGTTGGCCTACACCGCGCCTTTCGTGCTGCTGGGCTGGATCATGCTGCTGATCATCGAGCCCGGCGTCAGCGGCCAGGTCGAAGCCAGCCACGTGCACGGGGTGCTGCGTGGGGTCGGCCAGGTGTTTCTGCTCGATGCACCGCTGGCGGGCCTGCTGATCGTTGCCGGCATGTTCTTCGCCCATCCTCGTGCTGCGTGCTGGGCCCTGATCGGCTCAGCCATCGGTGGCGGTGCGGCCTTGCTCGCTGACCAGGCAGCTGCGGCCTGGATGGGCTTGTATGGTTTCAACACCACACTGGCCGCACTGGCCTTCAGCCGTCAGGGCGAACGCCCCTGGGTCCCGCTGCTGGCCATCGCCCTGGCCCTGCTGCTGCAGGCGCTGTCCAGTCTGTGGCCGCTGCCGGCGCTCACCGCGCCCTTCGTCCTCGCTTGCTGGTTGATGCACCTGGGCGGCCACCTCGTCCAGCAAGCCCGACAGCGCAGCGCGCAGCGCTTGCACGGCTGAGAGCCAGCCCCTAGGCTCTCACCGGCAACGTATAACGGAACGAGCCCATGGACACCCCTTCGAGCCTGCGCGAGCGGCTCTATGTCATCGTCTTCCAGACCGACACCGTCGCTGGAAGACGCTTCGACAAGATCCTTCTGCTGATCATCCTGGCCAGCCTGGTCACCGTCATCCTCGACAGCATCGACGATGTGCACCGCAATTATTCCGGCTTGCTGGCCGGCATCGAGTGGGCCTTCACGGCGATCTTCCTCGCCGAGTACCTCACCCGCCTGTACTGCTCGCCAAAGCCGCTGCGCTACGCGTTCAGCTTCTACGGCCTGGTCGACCTGCTGGCCATCGTGCCGGGGATCATCGCCCTGTACTACAGCGACGCCCAGTACCTGCTGATCATCCGGGTAATCCGCATGCTGCGGATCTTTCGCGTGCTCAAGCTCAGCCCCTACCTCAAGCAGGCGCACTATCTGCTCGAGGCGTTGCGCGGCAGCAAACAGAAGATCATCGTGTTCCTGGTCAGCGTTTCGACCCTGGTCACCGTGTTCGGTACGCTGATGTACGTGATCGAAGGGCCCGAGCACGGCTTTACCAGCATTCCCAAGGGCATCTACTGGGCCATCGTCACCCTGACCACGGTCGGCTTCGGCGACATCGTGCCCAAGACGCCGTTGGGCCAGGTACTGTCATCGCTGGTGATGATCATCGGCTACTCGATCATCGCCGTGCCCACCGGGATCTTCACTGCCGAGCTGGCCAACGCCATGCGCGGCGAACAGTTGCGCCACGATTGCCCGACCTGCGCCAAGAAAACCCATGAGCCGACGGCAGCATTCTGTTCGCGCTGTGGCAATGCGCTGTTTCCCAAGGCAGCGACCAAGCAGGCATAAGCAAAGTCTGTTTTGATCTTTAATGGCTCAAGAACCAAAGGTTATAGTTACTGGCACATTGCCAAACTTTCACTCACAACAAGGAACGCCTCTGTGAAAAAACTCTTCAGCGCCTCGCTGCTCGCCGCAGGCCTGGCCCTCGGCAACCTGGCCCAGGCCGCGCCGACCCTGCTGAACGTCTCGTATGACGTGATGCGCGACTTCTACAAGGACTACAACCCGGCGTTCCAGAAGCATTGGGAAGAAGAGCACAAGGAAAAGGTCAATGTGCAGATGTCCTTCGGCGGCTCGAGCAAGCAGGCGCGTGCTGTGATCGATGGCCTGCCGGCCGATGTCATCACCATGAACATGGCCACCGACATCAATGCCCTGGTCGACAACGGCAAGCTGGTGCCGGACAACTGGGTTACCCGCCTGCCGAACAACAGCGCGCCGTTCACCTCGGCCACCGTGTTCATCGTGCGCAAGGGCAACCCGAAGGCGCTGAAAGACTGGCCGGATCTGCTCAAGGATGGCGTGCAGGTGATCGTGCCCAACCCCAAGACCTCGGGTAACGGCCGCTACACCTACCTCTCGGCCTGGGGCTACGTACTCAAGCAAGGCGGCGACGAAGCCAAGGCCCGTGATTTCGTCGGCAAGCTGTTCAAGCAGGCACCGGTGCTCGACACTGGCGGTCGCGCTGCCACCACGACCTTCATGACCAACCAGATCGGCGACGTGCTGGTCACCTTCGAGAACGAAGCCGAGATGATCGCCCGCGAGTTCGGTCGTGATCAGTTCGAAGTGGTCTATCCGAGCGTGTCGGCGGAAGCCGAGCCACCGGTGAGCGTGGTCGACAAGGTGGTCGAGAAGAAGCAGACCCGCGCCGTGGCCGAGGAATACCTCAAATACCTGTGGTCGCCGGCGGCCCAGGAAATCGCTGCGCAGAACTACCTGCGCCCGCGTGATGCCACCGTCCTGGCCAAGTACACCGACCGTTTCCCGAAAGTCGACTTCCTCTCGGTGGAGAAGACCTTCGGTGACTGGCGCACCGTGCAGAAGACCCACTTCAACGACGGCGGCGTGTTCGATCAGATCTACACCAACAAGTAACTGGCTTGGGGCGCGCTGCGCGCCCCAATCACACCGACCACCCCATCTGTATCTTCAGGAGCGGCGGTTCGCCGCTGCGACTTGTCCCGCGAACACGGGCGTAGCCCGTGCCAAGCAGCGCGGTGTCTTTTTCGCGGGTAAACCCGCTCCCACAGGTACCGCACCGGTGCTGAGGGCCGTGCGCCGGCTGCCCCAACGCTTACAGCGAGATAGGACGGCGCCCGGCAAAGGCATGCGCAAGCGTGCCACCGTCCACCAGCTCCAACTCCCCCCCCAGCGGCACGCCATGGGCGATACGCGAGGCAGTCAGACCCTTCTCGGCCAGCAACTGGGCGATGTAATGCGCCGTCGCCTCGCCTTCCACCGTGGGGTTGGTCGCCAGGATCACCTCGCTGAAGGTGCCCTGCTCCTCGATCCGCGCCATCAGTTGTGGAATACCGATCGCCTCGGGGCCCAGGCCGTCGAGCGGCGACAGGTGCCCCTTGAGCACGAAGTAACGGCCACGGTAGCCGGTCTGCTCTACCGCATACACATCCATCGGCCCTTCCACCACGCACAGTTGCGTGTCGTCGCGGCGTGGATCGGCACACTGCGGGCACAGCTCCTGCTCGGTCAGGGTGCGGCACTGGCGGCAATGGCCAACACCTTCCATGGCCTGGCTCAGGGCCTGTGCCAGGCGCGTGCCTCCGCTGCGGTCGCGCTCGAGCAACTGCAGGGCCATGCGCTGGGCGGTTTTCTGGCCGACACCCGGGAGCACACGCAGGGCATCGATCAGTTGGCGGATCAGGGGACTGAAGCTCATGTAGGCAGGCCTGTCAGTGGTACAGAATGAAGAAGGGAGCAGCGATCAGTCGATCGTGCTCCCCATGTGCTGCAAACCGTCGATCAGAACGGCATCTTGAAACCAGGCGGCAGCTGCATGCCGGCAGTCATGCTGCCCATCTTGTCCTGGCTGTTCTGCTCGACCTTGCGCACGGCGTCGTTGAGTGCCGCGGCGATCAAGTCCTCGAGCACTTCCTTGTCGTCCGGATCGGTCGACATCAGGCTGGCGTCGATGTTGACGCGCTTGACATCATGACGACCGGTCATCACCACGCTGACCAGACCTGCACCGGACTGGCCGGTGACTTCTGCATTGGCCAGCTCTTCCTGCATCTTGGCCATTTTTTCCTGCATCTGCTGAGCCTGCTTCATCAGGCCGGCCATGCCACCTTTCATCATGGGAGAATCCTCGATTGGGTCATGTATGCGGCCGGCACGAGGCCGGGCGCAAGGGGTTCGCTTCACTGCCCCGGGGTTGCCAGGGCCGCGTCTACAGGTTCGATTGTATCGTGCCGCACCCGGGCGCCGAACTGCTTGATCATCTGCTGGATGAGCGGGTCCTGCTCGATCGACAGCTCCGCGTCATGCTGGCGCTCGGCGCGCTTGCGCGCGGCGGCCTGCGCGGGGGTTTCCTGCTCGGGGCGGATCAGCTCGATCTGCAGGCGTAGCGTACGCCCCAGATGCTGGTTGAGCGCCTCGTTGAGTCGACGTTGCTGGGTGCTGTTGAACAACGCACCCTGGCCTGGGTCCAGGTGCAGCAGCCAGTCATCGCCATCGGCGCTGATCAGCGTACAGTTCGCGGCGATGTTGCCTGTCATACCGGAGACAGGCAACTGTGGGAATAATTCCAGCCATTGCAGGGCCAGGCCCGTGGCCGGCTGCGCCGCAGGCAGAGGCTCGGGCGCCGCCGCAGGCGCGTCCTCCTGGATATGCTCGGCGAGCTCGTCCAGGTAGCTGAAACCTGTCGGATCGGCTTGCGGCACGTAGTAATCGTCATCCGCACCGTCGTCGTCGCGCTCCATGCCGACCGACGCATACGCCGACGGATCGAAGGGAGGTTCGTCGTAGTCCGGCTGATCGTCAGGCGGCTGCGCGACGACGGCCGGGATGACCGGCGCCGAGGGCGCGACCGTTGGGGAAGGCTCTTCCCACGGCAGATCGACGACTGTCTCTGGCGGTGCAACGGCGTGCACGGGCTCGGGCTCGATCGAAGGCACCGCTTCCGGAGCCACGGCGGACGCAGCAGCAGCGACCGGCTCGACGGCGGGTGCCTTATCGACCACAGGTGCGGGCGGCGCAACAGGCTCAGGCGCAGCGGCAACCACGGAGGGCTCGGCCACCACGGTCGCAGCTGCCACCGGTCTGGCTGGATCAGCTGTGGCCTGGCTGATCCCCACCGGCTTTAGCGCAGGTTTCGGCGCGTCATCCGTGTCGGCCGGGCGGAAGGCGAGCATGCGCAGCAGGACCATCTCGAAGCCGCCCCGCGGATCCGGCGCCAGCGGCAGGTCGCGCCGACCGATCAGGCCCATCTGGTAGTAGAACTGCACATCCTCGGCCGGCAACGCAGCCGCCAGCGCGAGCACCTTGTCGCGATCGCCCTGGCCGTTGTCCACCGCCTCCGGCAAGGCCTGGGCGATGGCGACCCGGTGCAGCACATTGAGCATCTCGGACAATACGCCATTCCAGTCAGGCCCCTGCTCGGCCAGGGCGCGCACCGCCTCGAGCAGCGCCCGGGCGTCACCTTCGAGCAAGGCCTGCAGCACACCGTACACCTGGCCATGATCGAGCGTGCCGAGCATGGCCCGCACATCGGCGGCCAGTACCTTGCCCTCGCCGAAGGCGATGGCCTGGTCGGTCAGGCTCATGGCGTCGCGCATCGAGCCGTCGGCGGCGCGGCCCAGCAGCCACAGGGCATCTTCCTCGAATGGCACGTTTTCGGCGCCGAGCACGTGGGTAAGGTGCTCGACCACCCGCTCCGGGCTCATGTTCTTCAGCGAGAACTGCAGGCAGCGCGAGAGAATGGTTGCCGGCAACTTCTGCGGATCGGTGGTGGCGAGGATGAATTTGACGTAGGGTGGCGGCTCTTCCAGCGTCTTGAGCAAGGCGTTGAAGGAGTGGGTGGACAGCATGTGCACTTCGTCGATCAGGTAGACCTTGAAGCGTCCGCGGCTGGGCGCGTACTGCACGTTGTCGAGCAGTTCGCGGGTGTCTTCGACCTTGGTGCGGCTGGCGGCGTCGATCTCGATCAGGTCGACGAAGCGGCCTTCATCGATTTCCCGGCATACCGAACAGGTGCCGCAAGGTGTGGAGGTGATACCGGTTTCGCAGTTCAGGCACTTGGCGATGATCCGCGCGATGGTGGTCTTGCCGACCCCTCGGGTGCCGGTGAACAGGTAGGCGTGATGCAGCCGCTGGTTGTCCAGGGCGTTGATCAATGCCTTGAGCACATGAGTCTGGCCTACCATCTCGCGGAACGAGCGCGGGCGCCATTTACGTGCAAGAACCTGATAACTCATCAAAAAACCATCGCAGCCTGATCGAGCGGAAGATCGCTAATGCTAGCGGAGCGGGGGCAAAATTGCACCCTGCCCGGCTCGTCTAGACTATGGGCGCTGCCGGTGAACATGGAAAGTCCAAGGAGGATAGACGTGCGGCGACTTCTCGCCATCCTGTTGCTATGGAGCTCAAGCGGCCTTGCCGAGCAGCCGGTGCTGCGCTTTTCCGTCGCGGAGAGCTGGAGCATGCCGTTGATGCGCACCGAGGGCGACGTGCCGGTCGACGGCATTCTCTTCGACCTGATCCAGGCCCTGGCCCGCGAAGCCGGGGTACGCCCGCAATACCACGTGATGGCGCGCCTGCGCCTGGAGCAGGCCATGGCCGCTGGCGACATCGACGTGCGCTGCTACGTGGCCAGCAACTGGCTCAACGAACGGCCCGGTGAGTTCATCTGGAGCGTGCCGCTGATCCACCAACGCGACCTGCTGGTCGGGCGTGCTGGCGATGGGCTGCCCGGCGGCCTGGCGCAACTGCCCGCACAAGCCATCGGTACAGTACTGGGCTACACCTACCCGACCCTGGACCCGATGTTCGCGCAGCGTCTGCTGACGCGGGAAGACAGCCGCAACCAGGACCTGGCCCTGCAGAAACTGCAAGCCAGCCGTTATCGTTATGCGGTGAGCAACCAATTGTCGCTGCAATGGTTCAACCGCCAGCAACCCCGGGAGCAGCGCCTGCGCCCGCTGGCCCTGCTGGAAGAGCAGGACCTGGGCTGCATGGTGCGCAACGACCCGGCCATTCCCGCTCAGCAGGTGCTGCGGGCCTTGGTGCGCCTGAAGCAGTCCGGCGAGATCGATCGGATCATCGAGCGCTACACCCAGGTGCAAGGGACGCTGTCGGCCGATCAGTAGCCGTGTGACTCGCGGAATTTCTGGCCCTTGTGGTACGCCACCCACTCGTCCACATCGTAGGGCAGATACAGATGGCGCCGGGCACGTGACAGCGCGATATAGACCGCGCAGACCCGGTTGTCGAAGGCGTAGGCATCCTTGAACGGATTCAGCGCCATCAGCTCCTGGGTCAACAGCACGTGATCGAACTCCTGCCCCCCGGCCTCCTGCGCCGGCATCAGCAACAGGCTGCCCGGCTCATTGGAGAAGCGTGCCGACAAGGCGTTGAGCTCGGCAATCCGAAAACCGTCCTGCAGCCGCGCCTCGACCCACAGGAATGACTCGTCGAAGCGATTGTCCTCATGCACTTGTCGCCAGTTCAGCGCGTGAGCGAAATAGGCGTGCGTGTCCTGGCCATCGCTGCCCGCGCCATAGAGGTCGGCACGGAACAACTGCACGGCGCTGGACATGAAACGCTGCATCCCGACGTTATCGGAGAAGCCCACCCGGCACTGGTTGTCGGCCAGTTGCATGGCCCACTTCATCGAATCCCAGGGCGACGCGGTGAGCACTACACAGCCTTGCGGTGGCACGAAATCGAGGGGGTAGTGCTCGATGCCGACATCCACGCTGCCGGCGCCTTCGAAGGCGAGCTTGGATTTTTGCGAATGCACACCGATCAGCGGGTTGATCAGCCGCTCCACTTTCGGCCCGCAGCGCACCGAGAAGGCGATGTCGCGCTGGCGCACCTGACGCGCGCGGCGCAGTCCGGGCCCGTCGGCACGCTGGTATTCGTCACCCAGCGTGATCAGCACCTGGCGGCCACGCTCGATGATCTGCAACAACGGGCCAGGCATGTCCTGGCTCTCGTCGACGATCACATGGCTGTAGCGGCTCGGCACACTGTGGCCAGCGAGGCTGGCGCGCTTGAGCAGCAGCAACGTGGGGAAGCCGGTCTGGCGATCCCAGGCAGGGTTTTCCTGCAGATAGGCCCACAGGCGGCTGGCGTATTCGAGCAGCACCTGGCTATCCAGCCGCGACAGCGCCTGGGCGAAGTGCGGAAGGTGGCGCACGGTGAGGCTGTGATCGCGGGACTCACAGTAGTTTTTCAGCAGCTCCAGGCAGATATCCAGGGTCTTTTCGCCGTCGTATTGGCGAAAGCCCAGGATGTTCAGGGTTTCGGCCACCGCGCGCTTGCTCGGCAGGCGTGCCGATGCGCGTGCGGCAGGCCGCCCAGGCACGCTCAGCAGGGCCTGGGCAAACTCGGCGAACGTCTTGCCAGCCTTGGAGCCTTTTCCGATACGCCGCCGCAGGGCGTCGAGCTTGCCGGGCGTGCGCGCCAGTGCCAACACCCGCCCCCTGGGCAGGCAATTGATCAGCGCTCCCAGCAGGTAGCTCTTGCCGATGCCCGCATAGCCCTGCACATGCAGGTCTTCGTCAGGATTGGCGCGCAGCACCCGCAGCAACTTGTCTTGCTCGCGGGTCAGCCAGCGCTCTTTATTGAAGCCGGTGAGGGCCTGCTGGCTGAACGGATTGTGGCGCGGGTGGCGAAGCGACCTGAAGCGCATGTCCCAGGTACCGTCATCCAACAAGTACTCGCGCTGCGCCACCTCCTCGGCCCCCAGCAGTTGCAAGCGCGAGCCCTTGATGACTTCCAGGCCGAAATACAGCTTGCGTGCATCGAACAGCCGCCGCGCCTCGGACCTCAGCCCCACGCCCGGCGCATGCGGCCCTCGGACCGACCACTGCAGCAACTTGGCCAGCACCTTTTCCGCCGCTGCAGGGTCGAGCACCTGCTCGCGCGCCTGGGACAGGTTCTGGATCACCAGCACCGCCGCCAGCTCCGGATCGCTCAACCCTTCGAGCCCGGAGGCATCCTCGAGCAGGCCTTGGCAGACTTCCAGGGTGACGGGAAGAAACACGGTGTCGGCGAAATCGTAATGTTCAGGTTGCATGCGCGCAGGTCATTCGCTGGTGTCGGGATTGGCTTCAAGTTCATAGGCGTAGGCGCCCAGCGAGCCGGACATGCCGCCCGGGTAGACGCGCCGCACGTCATCCTCGCAGCGGGCTTCGGCAGCCAGCGCGCTATCGAGCTCGTGCAGCGCCATCTCCAGCAGCTTGCGCAGGTCCTGGGCATTGCGCGCCGAGACGCTCAGGCGAAAATCCAGCCCCGGTGCCTGATCGACTGCTGCTGTGGCGTCGGCTGCGGGCGTGGCTTCGCCAAGGATGCGTTCGTGTTCCTCTTCCATCTGGTCGAGTACTTTCGAAAGCTCAAGGGTGCGCTCGGGGTGCGAGGCCATCTGGTCCTTGATCTCCAGGCGGCGCGCTTGCCAGTCGCGGATGCGCTGGCGGGTCAGATCGTCAACCTGATCCATGCTGATGGCCTCTCTCAGAAATGGGTGGGCTGCGAGAGGCGCATCATAAGCCTGTTTGCCGATAAATGCAGGTGCGGCGGGCTCGGCTCGTCACCCGAGCACAGCTTCAGCCCTTGGGCGCAACGAGTCGGCGGTACTGATCCTGACTGATCCAACCCGTGAACGAGCGGTCGTCCTGGTTGATGAACTCGACCTTGGCCCAGCCGTCCTTGAACGCCAGCACGCCCACTACATCGCCCTTGACGATATAGGGTCGTTTGCTCGCGCTGCTGCCCGCCTGCTTGCGCAGATAGGCCTTGTCAGCAGTGACCGTCAGCAGCGCGATCCAGGGCTTTTCCGCATAGCGACTGAGCTCCAGCCCCGTGGCGATCTCCGGCATCAGCACACTGACGCAGCCGGGGTGCTCGCGGCCTCGTGCAACGGTGAGGGTAACGCCATCGCCCGTGGCCGCCAGGCTGCCGGGGAAGGTCTGGTCTTCCCAGGTGGCCAGCGCAACCGCCCCATCGCCGCTGATCTGCCCCTTGAGGTAGAAGGTGCAATGCCGGGTCACACCTTCGCCAAGGGTCTCGGAATAGTAGCCCTCCACCTGGCGATCCGGCGTGACCGCCAGCATCAGCGCGTCGTATTGCCCAGGCTTCAGTACGGCGGCGTCTGCATGAACAGCCCCGGACAATCCCAGCAGTGCGGTGGCCAGAACAGTCAGTCGCCGCGAGAAACTCTTTGCCATGTCACTTCTTCCCTTCAAGTGCTTCGTAGGCCTTCTTGATACGCACGTCATAGTCACCATAATCCTTGCCGTTGTAACTGGCGGCCATGCCGGCGTAGTCCTTGTTCTTCGCCGCCTTGATAAACGACGGGTTCTTGCTGCAGAAACCGAGGAAGGCCTTGAGTTGCTGCCCGGCATTGAGTTTCATGGCCGCGACGAATTCAAACACATTCGCGTGCCCGCAATCGGCGAAGTTGAAACCCATGATCTGGAACATGCCCCAGGACGCAGACTTCAATGCCGCCTCCTGATCCAGCCCGAATGCCGTGGCCATGGTTTCCCAGGCCTTGGCCTGATCCTTGTTGTTGGCTTGCCACTGCGGGCCGGCTTTCTTCTTGTACTTGTACGAGAGCAGCGGATGAGTCTGGTCGTACTTGTGCTTGGTATAGCGCTGGAAGTGATGCCCCTCGAAGGCGATCACCGGCAGCTTGGCCGGCCCGAAACCCGAACGACCACCCGACTCCACCGTGGCGAATGCCTTGATCAGGTTGGCTGAAATGCCGTTGCCCAATTGAGTGGCGGCGTTCTGGAAGTCGCTGTCGCTGAGCGTCATGCCGCCATCGCAGGTGACCTGCAGCACCATCTGCCGATTGCGCCGCTCGGCTTCGATCACCGCGCGCATCCGGTCCAGATAATGATTGACCGTGGCCTGCACCTGGGCATCGACATTATTGGCGAAGACATTGATGAAGGTGGGCAGACGCAGTGCTGGAATCAACTTGACCGGCACTCGAACAGCCTCCTCGACCAGGCTGTTGAAAGTGCGCCCATTCGGATCGACGACCCCATCGGGATGCGCGTACTTCAGGTGACGGAACTGGTACTGACTGATGCGCTGCACCAGCTGCCCGTCGCAACGGCCATTCTCGGGCAACGGAAAACCGAGCCGCGGGATGAGTAGGTTGAACAGGTACTGGATGCACTGAACATCGGCGGGCAAGTTTCGGGCTTTACCGGGCGTGCCGACCGAAGCGCTGATAAGACTGGGCAAACCTTGCAGGCTTTTCATTCAATGCGTCCTTGCTCGTCATAAATTGATATCAAATCAATATCACTTAAGTGCCACTGTCATATTTTGAAATATATGGCGGACGCAAACTAACAAGGGTGTTTTCAGTTGTCCAGAACGGGACTTCAAGGCTGTGAAGCAGTCTTCACCCCCAGCGAATCGCCAAGGGGCCGGCGAATGGTTGCGCAATACAACCAAACATGGTTGTATTGCGCAACCATTCCTGATGAGACCTTGAAAATGATCGACCCTTCGGTCGTGGAGCAAATCCGCTCCGCCTCACGCACGATGGTCCGTGAACTGGGCTTCATGCGCACGACATTAGCCGGCACGGAGTACTCCCCCTCTGCCGTTCACACGCTGCTTGAGCTAGGCGAGCATGGGGAGCGGACTGCCGCTCAACTGGTGCAGACGCTGGGGCTTGAGAAGTCCAGCGTCAGCCGCATGGTTGCGAAGCTCGTTCAACTGGGTGAACTGCAAGAGCATGAAAGTGAGCAGGATGGCCGCACGAAGCAATTGCGCCTTACCGAGCAAGGGAAACGCACCCTTGAAGAGATTCATGCCTACGGGCAAATGCAGGTCAGCTCAACGCTGGCCCCACTGCCCCCGAAAGAACAGCAGGTCATCGCCCAAGGCCTGAATGCCTATGCCCAGGCGTTGAAGGCTTCCCGCCAACAACCCACCGAAACAGCGGCCTCCAGGGTTCAAATCACCCTCGGATACCGTCCCGGCCTGATCGGACGCATGACGCAGATGCATGCAAGCTACTACTCGCGCCATGCCGGTTTCGGCCAGTTCTTCGAGAGCAGGGTTGCAACCAACATTGCCGAGTTTGCAGGACGGCTGGGGAACCCGCGCAACGCAGTCTGGGTCGCTGAAGACGCTGGCCGAATCGTAGGGTCGGTGGCTATCGACGGCGAGGACCTCGGGAACGATGAAGCTCACCTGCGCTGGTTCCTGCTGGATGATGGCTGCCGTGGTGGCGGTGTAGGTCGCCGGCTACTCACCGAAGCAGTCGCTTTCTGTGACCGGCAGAACTTCTCGGCAATCCAGTTGCACACGTTCAAAGGACTGGAAGCCGCCCGGCACCTCTACGAATCGCTGGGCTTCGAACTGACTCATGAAGAGCAAGGCAGCCAATGGGGCTCGACGGTTACGGAACAGCAGTTCACGCGTAAACGCTGACGATGGGACCAAGTGGCGGGATAAGCAAAGGCAGGGAGGGCTAGGCGTACGGTGCGTCACGCTTTGGATCACCAGGCGGTGAAGAGCGAAAGCCGTTCGAGAGCAGGACTTCGAGAGAAATGGAGGCAGCCCCACCAGCCACACCCCGGCACTCGATGTTCCCGCTGTGGCTGCTCCCTTCCGGGCCTGACCAGGTTAACGGGTAATCAATGCGGGGGGACCGGTGGGGCCACCATAACGCAGCTCATCAGGTGACGAGCCGCGCCATTGTACCGTTACGGGGGGAAGTTACAACCTTTGATGGCAAAAAAACCATCATTTCTCAAGGACTTGTCCGCCAGGGATGAGGTTCTCGGGAATTTGTGCCGGCCTCATCGCGGGACGAGCCCGCTCCCACAGGATAAATGCAAAGGCGCACCTGTGGGAGCGGGCTCGTCCCGCGATGAGGCCAGGGCAGGCAACATCAGACCGTGATGCCCTGCCCCGCCAGGAACGCGACGAAGGCCTCTTCGTCCAGCACCTTGACCCCCAGCTCACTGGCCTTGGCCAGCTTCGACCCCGCCCCCGGACCTGCCACCACGCAGTGGGTCTTGCCGGACACCGAACCCGCCACCTTGGCGCCGAGGCTTTCCAGCTTGTCCTTGGCGATGTCGCGGCTCATGCGCTCCAGGGTGCCGGTCAGCACCCAGGTCTGACCGGCCAGGGGCAGGCCCTCGGTGGTTTTCTTCTCGCTGTGCCAGTGCATGCCGAACGCTTGGAGCTGGGCTTCGATGGCGCGGGCGAGTTGCTGGTTGGCCTCGACCTTGAAGAACTCGCGCACGGCATCGGCCTGCTTGGTATTCAGGGCCTGGCGCAGGTCGATACCGTCGGCGGCGATGATCTTGTCGAGGGTGCCGAGCTTGTCCACCAGCTTCTCGGCGCCGGTCGGGCCGACCGAGGGGATGTCGAGTTTGGCGATCATGCCAGCGAGGGTGGTGCTGGCGGCGAACTCCGCCGCCAGCTCGCCCTGATCCTGTAACTGCATGCCGCTGTCGAGCAACTGCTGGATGACTTCGCGGTTGTGCGCATCCTCGAAGAAGTTGTGGATCTCGTAGGCGACTTCAAGGCCGATGTCCGGCAGGTAGGTCAGCACCTGCGGTAGCGCCACCTGCACCCGCTCCAGGCTGCCCAGGGAGCGGGCCAGGACCTTGGCGGTCTCCTCGCCGACATCTGGGATGCCCAGGGCGAAGATGAAGCGCGCGAGCGGCGGGCGCTTGCTCGCCTCGATGGCTTCGAGCAGCTTGCGGCTGGAGACTTCGGCGAAGCCCTCCAGGTCGACGATCTGCTCGAACTGCAGCTTGTACAGGTCTGCCGGGGAACCGATCAGGCCTTCGTCGACCAATTGCTCGACGCTCTTCTCGCCAAGGCCGTCGATGTCCATCGCCCGTCGCGATACATAGTGAATGATCGCCTGCTTGAGCTGGGCGCCACAGGCCAGGCGGCCGACGCAGCGATACACCGCCCCTTCGCTGGTGGTCTCCTTGCCCTTGCTGCGCTTGACCAACTGCGTGCGCTCGACCTGCGAGCCGCACACCGGGCAGGCGCTCGGCACCTCGACCGGGCGAGCGTCATCAGGGCGACGATCGAGCACCACCTGCATCACCTGCGGAATCACGTCACCGGCACGGCGGATGATCACCGTGTCGCCGATGCGCAGGCCCAGGCGGGCGATCTCGTCCATGTTGTGCAGGGTGGCGTTGGATACGGTCACCCCGGCCACCTTGACCGGCTTGAGACGGGCGACCGGAGTCACCGCACCGGTACGGCCGACCTGGAACTCGACGTCCAGCACCTCGGTGAGTTCTTCCATGGCCGGGAACTTGTGGGCGATGGCCCAGCGCGGCTCACGCGCACGGAAACCCAGCTCGCGCTGCGCCGCCAGGCTGTTGACCTTGAACACCACGCCGTCGATCTCGTAGGGCAGCGCGTTGCGGCGGGCGCCGATGTCCTGGTAATAGGCCAGGCATTGTTCGATACCGGCGGCGTGCTTGAGCTCAGGGCTGATCGGCATGCCCCAGACCTTGAGCTGCTCGAGGATGCCGATATGGCTGTCGCCGACGCTCGCTGAAGTCTGGCCGATGCCATAGCAGCAGAATTCCAGCGGGCGGCTGGCGGTGATCTTCGAGTCCAGTTGACGCAGGCTGCCAGCGGCAGCGTTGCGGGGGTTGGCGAAGGTCTTGCCGCCGATTTCGGCCTGAGCGGCATTGAGCCGCTCGAAGCCCGCCTTGCTCATGTACACCTCGCCACGCACTTCGAGCACTTCGGGCCAGCCGCTGCCATGCAGCTTCAACGGGACGTTGCGGATGGTGCGCACGTTGGTGCTGATGTCTTCGCCGGTCGTGCCGTCGCCACGGGTGGCGCCCTGCACCAGCTGGCCGTCGCGATACAACAGGCTCACCGCGAGGCCATCGAGCTTGGGCTCGCAGCTGTAGTCGACCGCCTCGGCCTGGTCGAGCCCTTCGACCACGCGCCGCCCGAACTCACGCAGGTCGGCCTCTTCGAAGGCGTTGCCCAGGCTGAGCATCGGGATCTCGTGGCGCACCTGGGTGAAGGCCGCCAAGGCTGCACCGCCGACGCGCTGGGTGGGCGAGTCAGGAGTGACCAGGTGTGGGTTCTCGGCTTCCAGGGCCTTGAGTTCGTTGAACAGCCGGTCGTATTCGGCGTCGGGCACACTGGGCTCGTCCAGCACGTAGTAGCGATAGTTGTGCTGGTCGAGTTCGGCGCGCAGTTCGTGGATTCGGTTTTCGGCGTTCATCTTTCAGGTCTCTTGCAAAGCAAAAGAGCAGCCTGGGTGATGCCGGCGCGGATCGGGATGCTGTTCAGCATGTACTGACCTCATCACCGGACAAGCCGGACGCCGCACCACCGCTCCCACAGACAATCGTGTATCTGTGGGAGCGGCGGTGCGGCGTCCGGCTTGTCCGGCAATGGGGCCGGCACAGGCAACGTCATCTGCCGAACCGACCAGCAATCCCATGGGCTGCTCTTGAGTCTGGATCTATCAGCGCTTCTGGGTCAGCGCACGGCGTTCGAACTCGACGATACGCTGGCGGTAGTGCTCGATGGTCTGCGCGGTCAGCACGCTGCGCTGGTCATCCTTGAGCTCACCGTCGAGCTCGTGGGCCAGCTTGCGCGCGGCGGCAACCATCACGTCGAAGGCCTGCTTCGGATGACGCGGGCCGGGCAGGCCAAGGAAGAAGCTGACCGCACGGGTGCTGAAATGGTCGATGTCATCCAGGTCGAATATGCCTGGCTTGACCGCGTTGGCCATGGAGAACAGCACCTCGCCGTGACCGGCCATGCTTTCGTGACGATGGAAGATGTCCATCTCGCCGAAACGCAGGCCGCTTTCCAGGATGTTCTGCAGCAACGCCGGGCCCTTGAAGCCACCTTCGTCACGGGAGATGACGCTGATCACCAGCACCTCTTCGACCGGAGGCAACTCCTTGGCGGCGTTGTTGCTCGTGGCGAAACCGCTGTTGCGGTTGTTGTCGGCACTGAAGTCGTCATCGCTGTCGGCGAACAGGTCCGGCTCGCGCGGTTCAGCGACCAGATTCAGGTCGCCCTGCTGCGACTCGGCAGCAGCACGCTTGCCACGCTTGGGCGCCCTGGCCGGCTTTGGCTCGCGCTCGCGTTCACGGGCCGGGGCGCTCATCGACGGCAGGTCGGTTTCGTCCAGCTCCGGCTCTTTATGCGTGTCCAGGACGCGCGCAGGGCCGAGCACCTCGGCACTGCCCTCGTCGTCCGGGAGGTTGGAATAGCTACGATCCAGACGGAACTTCAACTTGCCCTTGCCGCCGCGCATGCGGCGCCAGCCGTCGAAAAGAATACCGGCGATGACAATGATGCCGATGACGATCAGCCACTCGCGCAGACCGATTTCCATGTAATCCCGTGCCTCTATAAAAATATGCTTGAAAACAAAGGCTTCAAAGCCCTTTAACACGTGGCGCCAACTCTATGTTCTGACAGGCGTTTTACCCACGCAAAAAACGAGTGACATTAAGCTAGCACGACCAAAGACAACTTTACACCGTCTGTCGCACATGCAAGGCGCATTTGCCTACAGATATCGCCCAATCTTCGCGCATCAGGCGTCAACCATGGCCATGGCCTCCTCCACATCAACTGCAACAAGACGTGAACAACCGGGCTCATGCATGGTGACCCCCATCAATTGATCAGCCATTTCCATGGCAATCTTGTTATGCGTAATGTAGATGAACTGCACGGTCTCGCTCATTTCCTTCACCAACCGGGCGTAACGCCCGACGTTGGCATCGTCCAGCGGCGCATCGACTTCGTCGAGCATGCAGAACGGTGCCGGGTTCAGCTTGAAGATGGCGAACACCAACGCCAATGCGGTCAGTGCCTTCTCGCCGCCGGACAGCAAATGAATGGTGCTGTTCTTCTTGCCCGGCGGGCGCGCCATGATCGTCACCCCTGTATCGAGTAGATCTTCGCCCGTCAGTTCCAGATAAGCGCTGCCGCCACCGAAAACTTTTGGGAAAAGTGCCTGTAATCCGGCATTTATCTGATCAAAGGTATCCTTGAAACGGTTTCGGGTTTCCTTGTCGATCTTGCGGATGACGTTCTCGAGCGTCTCCAGCGCCTCGACCAGGTCAGCGTTCTGGGCATCGAGATAGCGCTTGCGCTCGGACTGCTGCTCGTACTCCTCGATTGCCGCCAGGTTGATCGCACCCAGGCGCTGGATCCGCGCTTCAGTCTGCTCCAATTCCTGCTCGGTACCCTGCTCGCTGGCTTCGGGCTCGAGCGTGGCGAGCACACCCTGCAGGTCGTAACCGTCGGCGAGCAACTGCTCTTGCAGGGTCTTGCGCCGCACATCCAGGCCCTGGGACTCAAGGCGTGACTGCTCCAGCTGCCCGCGCAACAACTGGGCCTGCTGTTCAGCCTGGGCACGGCGTTTTTCGACGTCGCGCAGTTCGCGATCGGCCTCGTCCATGTGCAGGCGCGCCTGGCGCATTTCCTCATCGACACTCATGCGCCGTTCGAGCAGCTCTTCGAGCTTCAGGCGCAACTCTTCCAGCGGGGCCTCGCCCTCTTCAAGATTGAGGCTCAACTGCTCCTGGCGCTCGCTCAGACGCGCGGCCTGCTGCTCAAGACGCTCCAGGGCCTGGCGCGTGGAGTCGTGCTGGGCGCGCAGGGAACCCAGGCGCACTGCCAACTGGTGGGCATGGTCCTTGTGCTGGCGGGCCTCCTGGCGGACGCGATCGAGGGTTTCGCGCAGGGTGTCGCGACGGGCCATCAGTTGTTCACGCTGCTCGGTGTCCTGGGCCATGAGATCCAGGGCTTCCTGCAGCACCAGGCGCGCTTCGCCCAGTTGCTCATGCTCCAGGGCGCGTTGCTCCTGGAGTTCGGCCAGTTCTTCCTGCAAGCGGCGGCGGCGCAGCTCCAACTGCTCCGCACGTGCACGCCCGGCAGACAGGCTCGCCTTCAGCTCGCCAAGCTGCCGGTTTTCGTCCTGGCTGCGGCGGCGCAGTTGCTCGCGCTGTTCTTCCTGGTCGAGCTGTTGCTCGCGAAGGTCTTGCAGCTGCTGCGTGAGCTGTTCGAGCAACGCCTCGTGCTCCAGTTGCTCTTGGCCGAGGCGCTCGATCTCCTGTCCTCGCGCCAACACGCCACCCTGGGACTCGCCACCGCGGCTGACCCGCAGGAAATGCCGGCCCACCCAGTAGCCATCGCGGCTGACCAGGCTGTGGCCCTCTTCAAGCGTGACGCGCAGGGCCAGGGCCTGCTCCAGGGACTCGACCGGCTTGACCTGGCCGAGCCAGGGTGCCAGATCGATGCGTCCGTCGACCTTGTCCAGCAGGCTGCCGGGCAGGCGCGCACCCTCGCCGCTCGCCTGCAGCAGGCGCAGGTCGCCCTGCTCCAGGGCGGCAAAATCAAGTGCAGCAAAATCGTCCACCAGCACCGCCTGCAGGTCGGCACCCAGTACGGTCTCCACCGCCAGCTCCCAGCCGGGCTCCACACGCAGCCCTTCAGCCAGGCGCGGACGGTTGCCCAAGCCCTGCCCCTGCAGCCATTCAGCCGCACCGCTGCCGGGTTCGAGGGCCGCTTGCTGCAGGGCCTCCAGTGACGCCAGACGCCCGCCCAGGCGCTGCAATTCACCCTGCTGTTGTTGCTGGGCCTGGGTCGCCTGCTGCAGTTGCTCGCGCACAGCCTCAAGCCGCTCGACCACCTGCTGCTCCTGCAACTGCAACGCTTCGAGCTGCAACTCGCTGCCAGCCACCTGCTCCGACAGTTCGAGCATGGCGGCGTCCTGGGGATCGGCGCCCAGTTGCTGGTTCTCTTCGCTCAGCTTGCGCTGGCGCTCGGCCAGACGTTCCAGGCTGCTCTCCAGCTGCTGCAGGCGTGCCTGCTGGACCTCGGCCTGACGCCGTGGCTCGGCGGAGCGGGTATTGAAATCGTCCCACTGAGCCTGCCAGCCGTGCATGCCCAGCTCGGCCTCCTCGAGCGTCGCAGCGGACTCTTCGGCGGCGGCGAGGGTCATTTCCTGCTCGGGCTCGAGCATCGCGAGATCTTCGGCCAGGGTCGCCAGCAGGGTGCGGTCGTGGCCCAGGTGCGACTCGGTTTCCAGGCGCGTGCGCTCGGCTTCCTTGAGATCATCCTGCAACTGGCGCAGGCGCTGCTGGCCGTGCTGGATGCTCTGCTCGACCCGGGCGATATCGCCCGCTACGGAATAGAAGCGCCCCTGCACCTGGTTGAACCGCTCGGACAGCTCATGGTGCCCGTCGCGCAGGCGTTCGATGCTGGCATCGGCATTGCGCTGCTCGGCCACCAGTGCCTCGAAGGCCACTTCCTGGTCACCGATGATGCTTTCGCGCTGGCGCACGCGCTCATCCAGTGCACGCCAGCGCAGTGCCGACAAGCGCGCCTTGAGTTGGCGCTCCTGGGCCTTGTATTCGCGGTATTTCTCGGCGGCCTGGGCCTGGCGATGCAGGCGTTCGAGCTGGCGCTCCAGCTCTTCGCGCAGGTCGGTCAGGCGCGCCAGGTTCTCCTGGGTGCGGCGGATGCGGTTCTCGGTCTCGCGGCGACGCTCCTTGTACTTGGAGATGCCCGCCGCTTCCTCGATGAAGTTGCGCAGCTCCTCGGGCTTGGCCTCGATCAGCTTGGAGATCATGCCCTGCTCGATGATCGAGTAGCTGCGCGGGCCCAGGCCGGTGCCAAGGAAGATGTCAGTGATGTCGCGGCGGCGGCACTTGGTGCCGTTGAGGTAGTAGGTGTTCTGCGCGTCGCGGGTCACCTTGCGACGGATGGAGATCTCGGCATAGGCGGCGTATTCACCGACCAGGGTGCTGTCGCTGTTGTCGAACACCAGCTCGATGCTCGCCTGGCTCACCGGCTTGCGCCCGGAGGAGCCGTTGAAGATGACATCGGTCATCGACTCGCCACGCAGGTTCTTCGCCGAGCTTTCGCCCATCACCCAGCGTACGGCGTCGATGATGTTGGATTTGCCACAGCCGTTGGGCCCGACCACCGCCGCCATGTTGCTGGGGAAATTGACCGTGGTGGGGTCGACGAACGACTTGAACCCGGCCAGGCGAATGCACTTGAGGCGCATCGGTCAGGCCTGCGCCAGCGCAGCCAACACCAGCTCGCAGCTGCGTTGGCAATAGGCGATCAGCACCTCGCGGATACGCGGCAGGTCGCGCAGCAATACTGCCTCCAGCAGGCGGGCGAACAGGTCGACGTAGTCGTCCATGCTGGCCTGGCGTTGATCCAGCGCCAGGTAGTAGGCGCGGCTCATGGCCGGCTGCAGGTTCTCCACGGTCTCCTGCAGGTAAGGGTTGCGTGCGAAGGGGAAGGCAGCGCGCATGACGGCGAAACTTTCGGCGACGAACGCCTTGATGTCCAGGTTGTTGCGGGCCTGGTGCAGGCGCTGCTGGATCTCCAGGAACGGCAGCAGGTCGGTCTCGCTGCGCCACTGCTGGGCGACGGCGTTGCCCAGCAGGATGTACAGCTCGCCCATGAGGCTGCACAGGCTCCGCACACTGTGCTCGTCGAGCTCGGTGACGTGGGCTCCGCGGCGCGGCAGGATAGCCACCAGATGACGACGTTCAAGAATCAGCAGCGCTTCGCGTACCGAGCCGCGGCTGACATTCAGGGCCTGGGTGACCTTCTGCTCCTGGATGCGCTCGCCGGGTGCAAGCTCGCCGCGAATGATCCGCTCGGCCAGGTAGTGGGCAATTTGCTCGGAGAGGCTGTCCGGCGCCTTGAACGTCATGATTTTCCTTCGGAATCGAAAACGGGGCACGAAAGGCGCGATTGTAGCGCACTCGCCGGGCTTGCGCGCAGCGGCGCGCGAGGCTTTGTGCGACCTGTCGGTCAGTTGCCATGCCCGGCGCGATCTATGCTTGTAAAGAGACAGGGTTGGGCGGCCAGAACCCGGCACGGGCAAAATCTTGACCTTTGAGTCAGAAAAATATTGACCTCAAGGTCAGCCCTTGCTTAGAGTCCGCCCAACAACAATAAAACCATTACGAGGCCTTCCCCGTGATCCAGTTTCTCGTCAACCAGGAGCTGCGCAACGAGCACGCCCTGGACCCGAACATGACGGTGCTGCAGTACCTGCGCGAGCACCTGGGCAAACCCGGCACCAAGGAAGGCTGCGCCAGCGGCGACTGCGGCGCCTGCACCGTGGTCGTGGGCGAACTGACCCCGGATGACCTGGGCCAGCCGACGCTGCGTTATCGCAGCCTCAACTCCTGCCTGACGTTCGTTTCCTCCTTGCACGGCAAGCAACTGATCAGTGTCGAGGGCCTCAAGCACCAGGGCGAGCTGCACAGCGTGCAGAAGGCCATGGCCGACTGCCACGGCTCGCAGTGCGGCTTCTGCACTCCAGGCTTCGTCATGTCGCTGTTCGCCCTGCAGAAGAACAGCAGCGGCCACGACCTGCACCAGGCACAGGAAGCCCTGGCCGGCAACCTGTGCCGCTGCACCGGCTACCGGCCGATACTCGACGCCGCCAAGCAGAGTTGCGCCCGCCCCTGCCAGGACCAGTTCGACGCCCAGCAGGCGCAGACCATCGCCCGTCTCCAGGCCATCGCCCCGCAGCAGACTGGCGAGCTCAACAGTGGTGACAAGCGCTGCCTGGTCCCGCTGACCGTCGCCGACCTGGCCGACCTGTACAGCTCGCACCCCGAGGCACGCCTGCTCGCAGGCGGCACCGACCTGGCACTGGAAGTCACCCAGTTCCACAAGACCCTGCCGGTGATGATCTATGTCGGCCATGTCGCCGAGCTCAAGCGCATCGACAAGACCAGCAGCCACCTGGAAATCGGCGCCGCCACCCCGCTCACCGACTGCTATGGCGCGCTGAACGAGGAATACCCCGACTTCGGCGCCCTGCTGCACCGCTTCGCTTCGCTGCAGATCCGCAACCAGGGCACCCTGGGCGGCAACATCGGCAACGCCTCGCCGATCGGCGACTCGCCACCCCTGCTGATCGCCCTCAACGCACAGATCGTCCTGCGCCAGGGCGATCGCCAGCGCACCCTGGCGCTGGAAGACTATTTCATCGACTACCGCATCACTGCCCGCCAGGACAGCGAGTTCATCGAGAAGATCCTGGTGCCACGCGCCAGCAACGACTGGACGTTCCGCGCCTACAAGGTGTCCAAGCGTCTGGACGACGACATTTCTGCGGTATGCGCAGCGTTCAACCTGAACATCGAGAACGGCGTGGTCGGCGGCGTGCGCATCGCCTTCGGTGGCATGGCAGCGATTCCCAAGCGTGCCCGTGCCTGCGAGGCGGCGCTGCTTGGCAAGCCCTGGAACCAGGCGAGCATCGAGCGCGCCTGCCAGGCACTGGCCGAAGACTTCAGCCCGCTGACGGATTTTCGCGCCAGCAAGGAATACCGCCTGCTGACCGCGCAGAACCTGCTGCGCAAATACTTCATCGAACAGCAATCGCCGTACATCGAGACCCGGGTGACCGCTTATGTCTAACCATCACGCCGTCAAGAGCCAGGCCGAGATGGCCGAACTGTTCAGCCAGGACCTGACCAGCGGGGTCGGTCGCAGCGTCAAGCACGACAGCGCCGACAAGCACGTGTCAGGTGAAGCGGTGTACATCGACGACCGCCTGGAATTCCCCAACCAGTTGCACGTCTATGCGCGCACCGCCGACCGTGCTCACGCGCGCATCCTGCGCATCGACACGTCCCCCTGCTATCAGTTCGAAGGCGTGCGCATCGCCATCACTCACGAGGACATCCCTGGGCTCAAGGATATCGGCCCGGTCGTCGCGGGCGATCCGCTGCTGGCCATCGACAAGGTCGAGTTCTTCGGCCAGCCGGTGCTCGCCGTCGCCGCCCGCGACCTGGACACCGCTCGCCGCGCCGCCCTGGCGGCCATCGTCGAGTACGAAGACCTGGAACCGGTGCTCGATGTGGTCGAAGCCTTGCGCAAGAAGCATTTCGTGCTCGACAGCCACACCCACCAGCGCGGCGACTCGGCCAAGGCCCTGGCCAGTGCCCCGCATCGCCTGCAAGGCACCCTGCACATCGGCGGCCAGGAGCACTTCTACCTGGAAACCCAGATTTCTTCGGTGATGCCCACCGAAGACGGTGGCATGATCGTCTACTGCTCGACGCAGAACCCCACCGAGGTGCAGAAGCTGGTCGCCGAAGTGCTCGACGTGCCGATGAACAAGGTGGTGCTGGACATGCGCCGCATGGGCGGCGGTTTTGGTGGCAAGGAAACCCAGGCCGCCAGCCCCGCTTGCCTGTGCGCGGTGATCGCGCGCCTCACCGGGCAGCCGACCAAGATGCGCCTGCCGCGGGTCGAGGACATGACCATGACCGGCAAGCGTCACCCGTTCTACGTCGAATATGACGTCGGCTTCGATGATGAAGGCCGCCTGCACGGCATCGAATTCGACCTGGCCGGCAACTGCGGTTATTCGCCGGACCTGTCCGGCTCGATCGTCGACCGCGCCATGTTCCACTCCGACAACGCCTACTACCTGGGCGATGCCACGGTGAACGGCCACCGCTGCAAGACCAATACCGCGTCGAACACCGCCTACCGCGGCTTCGGCGGCCCGCAGGGGATGGTCGCCATCGAGCAGGTGATGGACCACATCGCCCGCCACCTGGCGCTCGACCCGCTGGCGGTGCGCAAGGCCAACTACTACGGCAAGACCGAGCGCAACGTCACCCACTACTACCAGACCGTCGAGCACAACCTGCTCGAGGAAATGACCGCCGACCTGGAAGCCAGCAGCGACTATGCCGAGCGGCGCAAGTCTATCCGCCAGTTCAATGAACACAGCCCGGTGCTGAAGAAGGGCCTGGCTCTGACCCCGGTGAAGTTCGGCATCTCGTTCACGGCCACCTTCCTCAACCAGGCAGGCGCCTTGATCCACATCTATACCGACGGCAGCATCCACCTCAACCACGGCGGCACCGAGATGGGCCAGGGCCTGAACACCAAGGTCGCCCAGGTGGTCGCGCAGGTGTTCCAGGTCGATTTCAACCGCATCCAGATCACCGCCACCAACACCGACAAGGTGCCCAACACCTCGCCGACGGCGGCGTCCAGCGGTGCGGACCTGAACGGCAAGGCGGCGCAGAACGCGGCCGAGATCCTCAAGAAACGCCTGACCGAATTCGCCGCCCGGCACTACCAGGTCACCGAGGAAGATGTCGAGTTCCGCAACGGCCATGTGCGCGTACGCGACCAGTTGCTGAGCTTCGAGCAACTGGTGCAACAGGCGTACTTCGCCCAGGTGTCGCTGTCGAGCACTGGCTTCTACCGCACGCCGAAGATCTTCTACGACCGCAGCCAGGCACGCGGCCGACCGTTCTACTACTTCGCCTTTGGCGCCGCCTGCGTCGAAGTGATCGTCGACACCCTGACCGGCGAGTACAAGATTCTGCGTGCCGACATCCTGCACGACGTCGGCGACTCGCTGAACCCGGCGATCGACATCGGTCAGGTCGAGGGTGGCTTCATCCAGGGCATGGGCTGGCTGACCACAGAGGAACTGGTGTGGAACGCCAAGGGCAAGCTGATGACCAACGGCCCGGCGAGCTACAAGATCCCGGCGGTGGCCGACATGCCCCTGGACCTGCGCGTGAAGCTGGTGGAAAACCGCAAGAACCCCGAGGACACGGTGTTCCATTCCAAGGCCGTGGGCGAGCCGCCGTTCATGCTCGGTATCGCCGCCTGGTGCGCGATCAAGGATGCGGTGGCGAGCCTCGCCGACTATCGCGTGCAGCCGCACATCGACGCCCCGGCGACACCCGAGCGGGTGCTGTGGGGGTGCGAGCAGATGCGCAAGGCAGCGGCGCAACAGCAGCCGACCGGACAAGAACTGGAAACCGTCACCCACTGACAGCGAGGGATTCCCTGGGAGCGGGCTTGCCCGCGAATGTGAAGATGGCCTTACCGCCCTCTTCGCGGGCAAGCCCGCTCCTACAGGGCCCTCAGCATGGTTTAGAGAGGCTACATCATGCACCAATGGATCAATGCCCTCGCCGACCACCAGTCCCGCGGCGAACCCTGCATCCTGGTGACCATCATCGAGGAGCGCGGCTCGACGCCACGCAACGCTGGCTCGAAGATGGTGGTCAGCGCCAGCAACCTGTTCGACACCATCGGTGGCGGGCACCTGGAGTTCAAGGCCCTGCACATCGCCCGGCAGATGCTTGCCGAGCAGCGCAGCACACCGCATCTGGAGCGCTTCAGCCTGGGCGCGAGCCTGGGCCAGTGCTGTGGCGGCGTCACGGTGCTGTTGTTCGAACCCATGGCGCCGGTGCAGGCGCAGATCGCGGTGTTCGGCGCGGGCCATGTCGGCCGGGCTCTGGTACCCTTGCTCGCCGCATTGCCCTGCCGGGTGCGCTGGATCGATTCGCGCGAGCAGGAGTTCCCGCCGCTTATCCCCCACGGGGTGACCAAGGTGGTCAGCGAGGAGCCGGTCGACGAAGTGGCCGAACTGCCGCCGGGCAGTTACTGCATCGTCATGACCCACAATCACCAGCTCGACCTGGAACTGACCGCCGCCATCCTCAAGCGCAACGACTTCACCTGGTTCGGCCTGATCGGCTCGAAGACCAAACGGGTCAAGTTCGAACACCGCCTGCGCGAGCGCGGCTACGACGATGCCGTGCTGGCACGCATGCGCTGCCCCATGGGCCTGCCGGAGGTCAAGGGCAAGCTGCCCATCGAGATCGCGGTGTCCATCGCCGGCGAAATCATCGCCACCTACAACGCCTGCTTCGGCCAGCATGACGCTGGCGCCAATGCAGGCCCCATTGCCCAGTTGCTGCCGCCCTCCCGGCGCAGCCAAGCCATTTGACGAGCGCTTTATGACTGCAACCCGCAAAGCCTACCGTGCCGCCATCCTGCACAGCATCGCCGACCCTGCCGAGGTCGGCCTGGAGGCCTCCCACGAATACTACGAAGACGGCCTGTTGGTGGTCGACGAAGGCCGCATCAGCGCCCTGGGGCACGCCAGCGACCTGCTGCCGACCCTCGACGCCGGTATCGAGGTGGTGCACTACCAGGATGCCCTGATCACCCCGGGCTTCATCGACACCCATATCCATTTCCCGCAGACCGGCATGATTGGCTCCTACGGCGAGCAACTGCTGGACTGGCTGAACACCTACACCTTCCCTTGCGAAAAGCAGTTCGCCGACAAGGCCCATGCCGACAAGGTGGCGAAGATCTTCCTGCAGGAACTGCTGCGCAATGGCACCACCACCGCGCTGGTGTTCGGCAGCGTGCACCCGGAGTCGGTCAACGCCCTGTTCGAGGAGGCCGAGCGCCTGGACCTGCGCCTGATCGCCGGCAAGGTGATGATGGACCGCAATGCCCCTGACTACCTGACCGACACCGCCGAGTCGAGCTACAGCGAGAGCAAGGCGCTGATCCAGCGCTGGCATGGCAAGGCTCGCCTGCACTATGCGGTGACGCCGCGCTTCGCGCCCACCAGCACGCCTGAACAACTGGCCATGGCCGGACAACTGCTCAAGGAGCATCCGGGCGTGTACCTGCACACCCACCTGTCGGAGAACCTCAAGGAGATCGACTGGGTCAAGGAACTGTTCCCCGAGCGCAAGGGCTACCTGGACGTCTACGACCACTTCGAACTGCTGGGCGAGCGCTCGGTGTTCGCCCACGGCGTGCACCTGTGTGACGAGGAATGCCAGCGCCTGGCCGAAACCGGCTCGGCCGTGGCCTTCTGTCCGACGTCCAACCTGTTCCTGGGCAGTGGTCTGTTCAACCTGCCCCAGGCCGAGCGTTTCAAGGTCAATGTCGGGCTGGGCACCGATGTGGGCGCTGGAACCAGCTTCTCGCTGCTCAACACGCTGAACGAGGCGTACAAGGTGATGCAACTGCAGGGTGCGCGCCTGCACCCGTACAAGTCGCTGTACCTGGCAACCCTCGGCGGCGCCCGCGCCCTGCGCCTGGACGACCGCATCGGCAGCCTGCGCGCCGGCAACGATGCCGATTTCGTGGTGCTCGACTACAAGGCCACGCCGCTGCTGGACTACCGCATCCAGCAATCCAACAGCATCGAGGAGACCTTGTTCGTGCTGACCACCCTGGGCGATGACCGTACCGTGCGCGAGACCTTCGCCGCGGGGCGCTCGGTGCATCGGCGCTGATGCACAAAGGGCCGCTGCGCGGCCCATCGCGGGACGAGCCCGCTGCCACAGAGAAAGCACCAGGCCCGAGGGGTGTGCTGTACCTGAACTGCCGCAAAGGTTGGATTCATGTCCAACTTGGCAGCAGTCCAACCTGTGGGAGCGGGCTGGTCCCGCGATGGGCTGCACAGCAGCCCTCGGTCATTCATTCAGGCAAACGATCAACCCTTGGCGGCAGCCTTGGGTTTTTTCAGCAGGTGCGAGAACACCGCATGCAGGTCGTCGGACGCGCTGTCTTCGTCAAGGTTGAGCTTGCTGTCGATATGATCCATGTGATGCATCATCAGGCTCACCGCCTGCTCGGCATCACGCGCCTCGATGGCGTCGATCAGCTGCATGTGTTCATCGTACGAGCAATGCGAGCGGTTGCCGCTTTCGTACTGGGCGATGATCAACGACGTTTGCGACACCAGGCTGCGCTGGAAGCTGACCAGCGGTGCATTGCCGGCCGCCTCGGCCAGCTTGAGGTGGAACTCGCCGGAAAGACGGATACCGGCGCCACGATCGCCACGCGAGAAGCTGTCGCGCTCATCGCGGACCATCTGGCGCAGTTCGTTGAGTTGCTCGCCGGTGGCGTGCTGCACCGCAAGCTCGGTGATGGCGCGCTCGACCATGCGCCGGGAGAAGAACACCTGGCGCGCCTCCTCCACCGTAGGGCTGGCCACGACCGCACCACGGTTGGGTCGCAGGAGCACCACGCTTTCATGGGCCAGACGCGACAGGGCGCGGCGAATGATGGTGCGGCTGACGCCGAAGATTTCGCCCAGCGCTTCCTCACTCAACTTGGTGCCCGGCGCCAGGCGCTGTTCGAGAATGGCCTCGAAAATGTGCGCATAGACGATGTCGTCCTGGGTACCGCTGCGGCCGGCCTTGGCTGCGCGCGCAGGTTTCTTCAGAGGTTGCAGCTGTTCGTTCATGGGCACTCGAGCACAAGGGATCGGCCAGTGGAACCTCGACTGTAATACCTGTCAGAGGGTGGCTGGCAAGTCCTGGGGTGAAAAAAGGGATCAAGGTATCTGCGCATTGTACACAGGCTGAGCCGTTTCTGCAGGTGGCCAATTCCCATATAGCTGCGCTGACGCAGATTGTGCGCACAAAAGATAAAACATTATTTGCATTCTTTGTACACAAAAGCATAATCCACCGAGCAACTTCCTGACCCAAAAGTCAACAAAGCCGTCAGGCGTCTGCCACCCCCTCGCGGAGCCGCCAAGTGCATGCGCAGGACCAAGGCTCCAGAACAACAAGAAAGACTTGAGGAGTACTCGCTGTGGAAAGCCGCAAATCCGAAGCCCCAACGCTGGATCTCGCTGCGTCGCCCCGACCGGGATGGCTGGAGCGGATCTTCAAACTCCGGCACCACGGCACGACCGTCAGGACCGAAATGATCGCCGGGATGACCACCTTCATCACCATGGCCTACATCATCTTCGTCAACCCCAACATCATGGCCGACGCCGGTATCGATCACGGTGCCGCCTTCGTCGCCACCTGCATCGCCGCCGCCCTGGGCTGCCTGCTGATGGGCCTGTACGCCAACTGGCCGGTGGGCCTGGCACCGGGCATGGGGCTCAACGCCTTCTTCACCTACACCGTGGTCGGCACCATGGGCTACACCTGGGAGGCCGCGCTGGGCGCCGTGTTCGTCTCGGGCGTGCTGTTCATGCTGCTGACCCTGTCGCGGGTACGCGAGTGGCTGCTCAACAGCATTCCGGTGAGCCTGCGCCATGCCATGGGTGCCGGTGTCGGGCTGTTCCTCGGGCTGATCGGCCTGAAGACCGCCGGCATCATCGTCGACAGCCCGGCGACGCTGATCAAGCTCGGTTCGCTGCATGAGCCCGGACCGCTGCTGGCGGCCGTGTGTTTCCTGATGATCGCGGTGCTGAGCTACCACCGGGTGTTCGGCGCCATTCTCATCAGCATCATCGCCGTGACCCTGGCCGGCTGGGGCCTGGGCCTGGTGCAGTATGGCGGGGTGTTCTCGCTGCCACCGAGCCTGGCACCGACCTGGATGGCCATGGACGTGGCCGGTGTCTTCAACGTCAGCATGATCAGCGTGGTGCTGGCCTTCCTGTTCGTGCACATGTTCGACACCGCCGGCACCTTGATGGGCGTGGCGCAGCGGGCGAACCTGGTGGCCCCGGACGGTCGCATCGAAAACCTGTCGCGTGCCCTCAAGGCCGACAGTGCCTCCAGCGTGTTCGGCGCCGCAGTGGGTGTACCGCCGGTGACCAGCTACGTGGAAAGTGCCGCCGGGGTCGCCGCGGGCGGGCGCACCGGCCTGACGGCGGTGGTGGTCGGGCTGCTGTTCGTCGCGGCGATGTTCTTCGCCCCGCTGGCCGGGATGATCCCCGCCTACGCCACGGCCGGCGCGCTGATCTACGTGGCGATGCTGATGATGGGCAGCATGGCGCACATCAACTGGGACGAGGCGACCGACAGCATCCCGGCGATCGTCACCGCGATCATGATGCCGTTGACCTTTTCGGTGGCCGACGGCATCGCCCTGGGCTTCATCAGCTACGTCGTGCTCAAGGCCGGGACCGGCAAGTACAAGGAAATTTCCGCAAGCCTGTGGGTGCTGTGCGTGATCTTCATCGCCAAGTTCGTGTTCCTCTGAAACGTCGCCGGGCCCGCAACGGGCCCGCCCCCCCCCCCCACCCCCCCCACCCCCCCCCCCGCGCCCCCCCCCCCCCCCCCCCCCCCCCCACTCCAGCCGTCAGGAATTTTTCGGAAACCCGATTGGTCGCCGCACCCCTGGATGGATTAAAGTATCACCCCCTGCCCGGCAACCGCCCTCCCCCAAGCGCCCGGCCCATTTCCAGGAACCGCCGACGATGGAACACCGTGAAGCGCTGATCGCGCTGCGCACCTTTCTCTCCTCCCAGATCCTTGGCCAGGAGAAGCTGGTCGAGCGCCTGCTGATCGTCCTGCTCGCCGACGGGCACATGCTGGTCGAGGGTGCACCGGGCCTGGCCAAGACCAAGGCCATCAAAGAGTTGGCCGAGGGTATCGAGGCGCAGTTCCACCGTATCCAGTTCACCCCCGACCTGCTGCCGGCCGACATCACCGGTACCGAGATCTATCGCCCGGAAACCGGCAGCTTCGTGTTCCAGCAAGGGCCGATCTTCCACAACCTGGTCCTGGCAGACGAGATCAACCGCGCCCCGGCCAAGGTGCAATCGGCACTGCTCGAGGCCATGGCCGAGCGCCAGGTCAGCGTGGGCCGCAGCACCTACGAGCTGTCGCCGCTGTTCCTGGTCATGGCCACGCAGAACCCGATCGAGCAGGAAGGCACCTACCCGCTGCCCGAAGCGCAACTCGACCGTTTCCTCATGCACGTGAAAATCGGCTTCCCCGACGCGGCCGTCGAACGTCGTATCCTCCAGCAGGCCCGTGGCGAGGCGCTGGGCGGCGAGGTCAAGCCGGAGCGCCAGGTCAGCCAGCAGGCGATCTTCGCCGCACGCAAGGAAATCCTCGGCCTGTACATGGCCGATGCCGTTGAGGAATACCTGGTGCAACTGGTCATGGCCACGCGCACCCCGGCCAAGTTCGACAGCGAGCTTGCCGACTGGATCGCCTACGGCGCCAGCCCCCGTGGCTCGATCGCCCTGGACCGCTGCGCACGTGCCCATGCCTGGCTGGCCGGGCGCGACTTCGTCAGCCCGGAAGACATCCAGGCCGTGCTGTTCGACGTGCTGCGCCACCGCGTCATCCTGTCGTTCGAAGCCGAAGCTGCGGGCATCGACCAGGACCGTGTGGTACAGCGTATCCTCGACGTCGTCGCCGTCGCCTGACCCCATGCCCGCCACGCACCTCGCCGAACCCGGCATCCGCATCGGCCTGGCCGAGCTGATCGACATGCGCCACCGCGTGCGCGAGATCCAGCTGTTCTCCCGGCCCGGCCAGCGCAGCCCGCTGGTGGGCCTGCACCACTCCAAGCTGCGCGGACGCGGGGTCGACTTCGACCAGGTGCGCGTGTACCAGGCCGGCGACGACGTGCGCAACATCGACTGGCGTGTCACCGCTCGCACGCAGGAACCTCACACCAAGTTGTTCCATGAAGAGCGTGAGCGGCCGATCTTCATCATGGTCGAGCAGAGCCAGCGCTTGTTCTTCGGCTCGGGCCTGATGTTCAAGTCGGTGCTCGCGGCCCAGGCGGCGGCGTTGTTCGGTTGGGCGGCGCTGGGCCATAACGACCGCATCGGCGGCCTGGTGTTCGGCGACAACGAACACCACGAGATCAAGCCCCGGCGCAGCAAGCAGAGCCTGCTGCAACTGCTCAACCGCCTGGCCAAGGTCAACCAGTCGCTGCACACCGAAGCGTTGCCCCAATCCGACAGCCTGGGCCTGGCCTTGCGCCGCGCACGCGAAGTGCTGCGCCCCGGCAGCCTGGCCATCGTCATCTGCGATGAACGCGCACTCACCCCAGCCGTCGAACAGCACCTGGCAATGCTCTCACGCCACTGCGACGTGCTGCTGATGCCGGTCTCCGACCCTCTCGACCACGCCCTGCCCGCCGCTGGCCTGCTACGCTTCGCTCAACGCGGCGCGCACCTGGAGCTCGACACCCTGGACGCCAACCTGCGCCAGCTCTATCGCCAACAGGCCGAAGCACGTATCGAACGCTGGGAACTGCTGGCGCAGAAAATGCGCGTGGTGCTGATGCCGTTGAGCACCCAGAGCGAAATGATCGAGCAGTTGCGCGAGTACCTCAACCAGCGTCCGGGAAGCGGCCAATGAACCCGCTCGACCAACTGCAACCCCTGATCGCCCCGCCGGCCATCGGCCTGTGGCCACCGGCGCCGGGCTGGTGGCTGCTGCTGGTCCTGTTGCCGCTGCTCGGCTGGGGGCTGTGGCGCCTGCGCCGCTGGCGGCCAGGCCGACGCCAGGCGCCGCCCGCCGAACAGCCGCTGGACCCGATCCGCGTCGAAGCCCTGGCCGAACTCGCCCGCCTGCCGCGCCCCTACGACGGCGCACCGGCGGGTGCCTGGCTGCAGCAGATCAATGCCCTGCTCAAACGCCTGTGCCGCAATCACTACCCTGGCGCCAACAGCCACACGCTCAACGGCCGTCAATGGCTGGCGTTTCTCGACAACCGCTGTCCGGCCGCCGGCCTGACCCGCTGGATGGTACTGGTCGAAGGCGCCTACAAGCCCGAGTGCAAGCTCGACGACAAGGCCATCGCCGGGCTCGCCCAGGCGGTCGAGACCTGGATTCGCAAACATGTTTGACCTGGCCTGGCCGTGGATCTTCGCCCTGCTGCCGCTGCCCTGGCTGATGCGCCTGCTGCTGCCTGCCGCCGACAGCGGCGAGCCGGTGCTCAAGGTGGGCTTTCTCGATGAGCTTGAAGGCCTTGCCGGGCGCCGCGCCCGCCTCAACCTGCCCACCTGGCGCCAGCAGGCGCCGTTCGTGGTGATCTGGCTGCTTCTGCTGCTGGCGGCCGCCCGGCCACAGTGGTTGGGCGACCCGGTACCGATCGCGGCCAGTGGCCGCGACCTGTTGGTAGCGGTGGACGTGTCGGGCTCGATGGACTTCCCCGACATGCAGTGGAAAGGCGACGAAATCAGTCGCCTCGATCTGGTCAAGGCGCTGCTCGGTGACTTTCTCCAGGACCGTGAAGGCGACCGGGTCGGGCTGATCCTGTTCGGCAGCGAGGCCTACCTGCAAGCCCCGTTGACCTTCGACCGACGCACCGTGCGTACCTTCCTCGACGAAGCGCAGATCGGCATCGCCGGCAAGAACACCGCCATCGGTGATGCCATCGGCCTTGCGGTCAAGCGCCTGCGTCAGCGCCCGGCACAGAGCCGGGTGCTGGTGCTGGTGACCGATGGCGCCAACAACGGCGGGCTGATACATCCCCTGACGGCCGCGCGCCTGGCGGCCCAGGAAGGCGTACGCATCTACACCATCGGCATCGGCGCCAACCCCGACGCCAGTGGTACTCCAGGCCTGCTCGGCCTGAATCCGAGCCTGGACCTGGACGAAGCTTCGCTCAAGGAAATCGCCGAGCTCACCCATGGCGCCTATTTCCGCGCCCATGACGGCGCCGAGCTGAACAGCATCGGTGACACCCTCGATCAGCTCGAACCAGTGGCCCAACAACCCACCCAGGCGCGCACCGCCAGGGAGCTGTATGCCTGGCCGCTGGCCCTGGCGCTGCTGCTCAGCGTCCTGTTGGTGATCGCCGTGCAGTGGCCTGACAATCTGCTGCAACGCGCGCTGCGTCGACCACGCTTTCTGCAGCCCCACCCCGAATGGCGCCAGCGCCTCAAGCGCCTGCGCCTGAGGAGGCGGCGATGATCGAACTCTGGCCACAATGGCTGCGCCCACTCTGGCTGCTGGTGGTGCCCCTGCTCGGCTGGCTGCTGTTCAAGCTCTGGCATCGACGCAAACGTGCCGGACGCTGGCAGATGATCCTGCCGCCGCAGTTCCATGCAGTGTTGCTCGGGGGCGGCAATGGCAGCACCAGCAAGCTGCCGTGGATCGCCCTGGGCCTGGCCTGGCTGCTGGTGCTCCTGGCCCTGCTCGGACCCAGCTGGCAGCGCCTGGAAGAAACCCGCCAACGCCCGGCCGACCCGCTGGTGATCCTGCTCGAACTGACCCCGCAGATGCTCGCCGAAGACAGCCCGCCCAACCGTCTGGAACAGGCCCGACGCAAGGTGCTCGACCTGCTCGAACACCGTCGCGACAGCCAGACCGCGTTGATCGTCTATGCCGGCAGCGCGCACACCCTGGTGCCACTGTCGGATGACCTGGGCACCACACGCAACCTGCTCGAGGCCGTCGACCCCTCGATCATGCCGCAGCCCGGCCACCGCGCCGACCTGGCAGTGCAAAAGGGCCTGGCGCTGCTCGCTCAGAGCGGCCTGGGGCAAGGCCGCGTGCTGCTGATCGGGAGCTCGCTCAGCCAGCAGGAGCGCCAGGGTATCGTCCAGGCCCTGGGTCGCCAGGGCCCCTCTTTGTTGATGCTCGGCGTCGGCACCGCCGAGGGCGCGCCCGTGCGCCAGGCCAGTGGCGAGTACCTCAAGGATGACCAGGGCGCCATCCTCGTCCCACGCCTGGACAGTGCCGAGCTCAAGCGCTTCATCGTCGGCACGGGCGGACGCTACCGGCATGCCCGTATCGACGATCTCGACCTGCGTGGTCTGGGCCTGTTCGACTCCCCCCGCGCCCTGCGCAACGACGGCCAGACCCTGCAACTGGACAGCTGGGCCGACCAGGGCTACTGGCTATTGCTGCCCCTGTTGCTGCTGGCCGCCTGCGCCGGTCGTCGCGGCTGGCTGTTCTGCCTGCCACTGCTGCTGGCCCTGCCCCAACCGAGCCAGGCGTTCGAATTCCAGGACCTCTGGCGTCGCCCCGACCAACAGGGCCAGCACCTGCTGCAACACCAGCGCCCGGCCGAAGCCGCCCAGCGCTTCGAGGATCCGCAGTGGCGCGGCATGGCGCTGTACCAGGCGGGCGACTACACTGGCGCCGCCCAGGCCTTCGCCCAGGGCAACAGCGCCGCGGCCCACTACAATCGAGGCAACGCCCTGGCCCGCGCCGGCGAACTGGATGCCGCTCTGGATGCCTACGAGCAGGCACTGGAGCGCCAGCCCGACCTGCAACCGGCGCTGGACAACCAGGCACTGGTGCAACAACTGCTGCAACAACGCGAGGGCCGCGCCGAGCAAAAACCGGACACCAGCGACGCACAACCGACGCCGAGCCGCGACACCGACGGCAACAGCAGCTCGGCCTCCAGCAGTGCCCAGGGCACGCCCGGCAACGACGAACAGAGCCCAGCGCAGGACGGCGGCGACAGCACCAGCAACAGCAACAACCAGGCGTCGTCCGGCAACCAGGGCGGCGATGATGACAGCCTCACCCAGCCGCCGCAGCGGCCCACCTCTACCAGCCTCGACGCCGAACAGCGCCAGGCCCTGGAGCAGTGGTTGCGGGAGATCCCCGACAACCCGGCGCAGTTGCTGCGACGCAAATTCTGGTACGAACAGCAATTGCATCAGGAACCCCAACGATGAGTCGCCTCGGCGTCTTCTTGCTCAGCCTGCTCTGGCTCACCCTGGCCCAGGCCCAACCGGCGCTGCAGGCGAGTGTCGATCGCACCCGCGTGGAAGCCGGCGAAACCCTGGAGCTCACGCTGGAAAGCCAGGATGTCACCCAGTTCGGCAAACCTGACCTGCGCGCCCTGGAGGGCGACTTCGAAGTGCGCGGCACCCGCCAGCTCAACAGCCTGCACACCCTCGATGGCGAAACCCGTGCCAGCACCCGCTGGATCGTCACCCTGCTGCCACGGCGCAGCGGCAGCCTGCAGATCCCGGAGTTGCAACTGGGGCAGTCGCGCAGCCAGGCCATCGAATTGCAAGTGGTACAACCCGACCCCAATCGCCCGGACAGCGCCTCGCAGGTGTTCATCGAGGCGACCCTCGACAACCCCGAGGTCTACGTCCAGGCCCAGGCGGTACTGACCCTGCGCATCTACCATTCGGTGTCGCTGTACGACGACAGCAACCTCAGCCCGCTGCGCCTTGAGAACGCCAAGGTCGAGCCGCTGGGCGAGTCGCGCACCTACGAGAAAGAAATCAACGGCGTGCGCCATGGCGTGATCGAAACCCGCTACGCGCTTTATCCGCAACAGAGCGGCGTACTGCAAGTGCCTCCCCTGACCTTCACCGCCACCGCTGCCGACAGCACTGAACCGCCTGCCGGCGGGGCACGCAGCGGGCGCCAGGTGCAGGTCAGCTCGCTGCCGCTTGACCTGCAGGTCAAGGCCATCCCTGCGACCTGGCCTGCTGGTGTGACCTGGCTCCCGGCCCGCAGCCTCAGCCTGGAAGAACGTTGGAACCCCGACCCGAACCAGCAGCCGACGCAGATTGGTGATTCCCTGACGCGCAGCATCACCCTGCGCGCCGAGGGGCTGTCCAGCACGCAGTTGCCACCGCTGCCAGCTACCGAGGTCACTGGCCTGCGCCGCTACCCGGACCAACCCCTGCTGCGCAACGAGATCAACGAACGCGGGATGACCGCCAATCGTGAGGAGCGCGAAGCGCTGGTGCCGATCCACAGTGGCAACCTGATGCTGCCTGCGCTGGAGGTCACCTGGTGGAACACCCTCGAAGACCATCTGGAGCACAGTAGCCTGCCGGCGCGAAGCATCAAGGTCGACGATAACCCGGCGTTGAGCGCCGACACGCCGGTGGGGGATGTCAGCAGCGGATCTGCGCTGCTCTGGCCGTGGCAACTGGCAACGATGATATTGGCGCTGACCACGCTGCTGGGCTTTGCCCTCTGGTGGCGGGCGCGTTCGCAACCGGCGGTATTGCGCGCATCGCAGAGTGGGCCCAGCCCGCGTACGCTGCTCGACGATCTCAAGCGCGCGACCCTCGCCAACGATCCGCAGGCGACGCGCCAGGCGCTGGATGCCTGGGCGCGGCAGCAACCCGAGACCCTGGCGGAGATGGCGGCGCGCTTCGTGCCCTTGTCCAATGCCCTGGATGGGCTCAATGGCGCGCTCTACAGCGAGGCGGGGCAGCATTGGCAGGGGGATGAGTTGTGGCGGGCGATCGGAGATATTCCTTCGGCTCAGCAGGGGTTGCCTGTGGGTGGGGATGGTGGGGGTTTGCCGCCGCTTTATCCCAAGTGAGTTTTCAGGTGCTTGCCGACAGATTTTCAGCGCCCATGAGATCGCGCGCCGCCCGCGCGGCGCTTCGCGGGTAAACCCGCTCCTACATTTGTTTCG